>CADCWB010000130.1 GCA_902806295.1 uncultured Sphingomonas sp.
ATGCAAACCTTGTGGGGGATCCATGAACGTTTCTACGCTTGGCCGGCGCCTGTCGGTCCTTTTCCTAGCGGGCGCTGCGTTGAGCGGCACTGCGCAGGCCGCGACTCAGGGCAATCTGGGTGCGACCTCGACCGGTACGGTCGTGATCAATGCTTCGGTTCCGGCGCAGGTGCGGATCAGCAATCTGTCCGACGTCAATTTCACCAACGCCAACCCAGCGGTCGACGCCACCAACGCTCAGAACGTCTGCGTGTGGAGCAACAACGCCAACCGCCGCTACAACATCGTTGCGTCGGGTAGCGGTGCATCGAGCGCCTTCACCGTCTCGAGCGGTACACTGGTGCCGATCCCGTATAGCGTCGCCTGGAAGGATACCGCGGCCGCGACCACGGGTACCGCGCTGGTGAAGTCTGCCGCTCTCGGCTCCCAGACTTCGGTGGCTACCAAGTCGAACTGCTCCGACCAGACCGGCAGCGCCAGTGCGACCCTGTTCGTGCAAATTGCGTCGGCCGACCTGCAGGACATGCAGGCCACCGCCGCTTACACCGGCACGCTGACCCTGACCGTCGCGCCCGAATAAGCGGATCGCTCAGGTGGCGCTCGGATCGAAAGCCACCGGAACGACCAGAAAGCGGGGCGGTCGCTTGCCGTCCCGTTTTTTTGGGGCCGTTGCCGGAATATGGTTACTGACGGCTTCACACCCGTCGGTCGCCCAAGAGCGATTCGTCCGCATCTCCGGGTTGAGCGACGTCAACTTTGGCCTGATCTCCAACTTCGGCATCGACGCAGTGCGCCGGCAAGACCTTTGCGTATTCAGCGGTCGACCGAACCTCGGCTACAACGTCCGGGCGAGCGGCACTGGCAACGGCGGGGCTTTCACGCTGCTCAATGGCGTTTCCACCATGCCGTACGAGGTGCAGTGGGCGCCGACTCCTGGGCAGACCAGCGGCCTTGATATGACCGCAAACGTGGTTCGCACCGGGCTGGTCAGTCAAGCGGCTCAGCAGACCTGCAGCAACGGCCCGGTCACCACCGCCACGCTGATCGTGTTGATTCGCGCTGCCACCCTCCAGTCGGCTGCAACAGGAGCGTATAGTGGAACACTGACCCTGATCGTGGCGCCCGAATGATACGCCAGGCCAGCCCCTCGTCGGCACGCCGCGCCGCATGGCTGCTGGCCGGCTGCGCACTGGCTTTGCCGCCGGTTGAGGCCTCAGCCGCGGCAACGGCCCGCGCCAACGCGAACAGCGGCGCGGGGTTCGAAGCCAAGACAGAAGCGCGCGACGGCTTCGCCGACCTCGCCGGATCGCGCGACCTGCTGGTCGATGTCTACGCGGGCGGTCGGAGGGTCGGTGAGGCTCGGGTCAGCAGCAGCGGATCGACGGTGCGCTTTCAGGACCCTGCTTCGGTGGCGGCGCTGGTTCCCCGCATCCGAGCTCCCGAAGAAGTCGCCGAGGCGATCAGTGGCGACCTGGCGGCCAACCCGGCACTGGTTTGCTCCGGCATGAACGCCGGTCAGTGCGGCAAGCTCGCCCCGCAAAAAGCCGGAGTGATCTTCGACGAGGAGCGGTTCCGGATCGACCTGTTTCTTGCTCCCGACCTGATGTCGACGGTTGCGACGGTGCAGGCCGGCTTCCTTCCGGCACCCGATAGCGGCATGTCGCTCGCCAGTTCCTTCGGCTTTACCATGTCCGGCAGCGCGGGTGCGCGCAGCTATGAGCTACAGGCGCGCAACATCGTCGGTTTCCGCAATGCACGGGTCCGCAGCAATGCGGTGCTCGCCTCTACCCAGGGCCTGCTGGTCGATGATCTGGTGGCCGAACTCGACCGACCGGGCTGGCGCTACTCGGCCGGATTGTTCTGGGCTCCCGGTTCCGACTTCACGGGCCGCCGGCGGATGCTTGGGATCGGCGTGGGCACTCAGCTCGACACTCGCACGGACAAGGACTCGCTAGAAGGAACGCCGCTGTTCCTCTTTCTTCAGCAAGGTGCCCGGGTCGACATCCTGGTCGATGGACGACTGATGGGTTCACGTTTCTACGACGCCGGCAACAACATCCTCGATACCGGCAGCCTGCCCGCCGGCTCCTACCCGCTGGTGCTGCGGATCCATGAGGCAGGTAGCGCGACGCGGATCGAGCGCCGCTTCTTCGTCCGCTCAGCCGAACTCGCCCCCATCGGGCGGCCGATCTATTATGGTTATGCGGGGATGATGGCCGACACCCGCAAGGGTCGTCCGATCAGCTTGACCGATGCTTATTATGTGCGCGCCGGGTCGGCCCGACGGATCAGCCGCAATCTCGGGCTGGAGGCGGCGGTGACCGGCACCCAAGGCAAGCTGATCGGCGAAGCCGGCGGCGTGCTCGCCACCCGTTACGTCACCTTGCGCGCACTGGCCTTGTTCTCCAGCCGCGGCGATCGTGGTGCGATGGCCCAGGTCAACTCCGGCAACCTCGGCCCGTTCAGCTTTACCTTCGATCTGCGGCGCATCACGTCGGCGGACGGTGGGCCGATCTTGCCGGTACCGAGCAGCATCGACAGTTTCGCCGGGGCGACGCCGACGCCGGACCAGGCGACCGGGGGCAGCTACACCCAAGCGACCGGAACGGCCGGCTTCAACTGGGGCAGCGCCAATTTTCAGCTGCTTGGCTTCTTCCGATCCGAGCGCAACGGCGGGTCCGACTACAGCATAGGTCCGAGCGTCAATTGGCGGTTGGTTGGCCTGCCCGGCATGCAGGTCACGCTCACGGCCGATGCACAAAAGACTCGCGCGACCACCGCAGCCTTTGTCGGCGCGCGGATGCTGGTGACCCGCGGCGGCTTCTCCGTCGCCAGCACGGCCGGCGCCGCTCATCGGAGCAACGGCCAAGGAGATGGCACCCGGAGCGGCGCTGTGGGGAGCGTATCCGGCCAGTGGTACCACCAAGCCGACGAGCAGACCGAACTCAACCTGCTGGCGACGGTGGACCGGACCTTGGACACCACGACCGCGCAAGGCGGGGCGTCGCTGCAAAGCCGGTTCGGAACCGCTCGCGCCGACCTCCTGCACCGCTTCGGATCAAGCGACCGCGCCGGGACTGAGTATATCGTCAGCATGCAGTCCGGCGGAGCCCTGACGGCGGGAGCAATGACCGTTGGCGGCCGCGACCTCGATGAAAGCGCGATCATCGCCAGCATCGACGGCGAGGGCGGGCCGTTCGAGCTGCTGGTCGACGACGTGTCGCAGGGCCGCCTGAGCGGAAAGGCGTCGCTGCCGTTGTTCTTACGACCCTATCGGACTTATCAGTTGCGCCTGCGCTCGATTGGAGAGCGGGCCAGCGAATATGATTCCGGCACCCGCGAGATCACCCTGTATCCTGGCAACGTAGTGCAGGCGGTGTGGCGGGCGGAGCCGGTGGTCACCCTGTTCGGCCGCGCGGTGGACGCGAGCGGCAAGGCCATAGAGCTGGCGCTGGTAGAAGCGCGGCGGGGGACCGGACAGACGGATGCGGATGGCTGGTTTCAGGTCGATGTCGGCAGCGACAAGGAACTGCGCTTCACCCGCGGCGATGGCAGCAGCTGCCAGGTGGCGCTGCCGGCCATCAACAGCAGCAACGATTATCTTCGGTTGGGAGACGTGACGTGTCGGTAGGTTTGGGGAAGTTCTGGCGGGCGGGAATGCTGGCAGGCGCCGCTCTCGCGGCAACATCGGCAAGCGCTGAGATCACGCTCAGCCAACTGGTGCTCGAGCTTGGCGCGGGCAAGGCTCAGCGCGGCGATGTCGAAGTATGGAACAACGCGCCGGAGCGGGCCTATGTGCTGGTGGAACCGGTCGAGGTGGTGAGCCACGGAACGCCGGCCGAGCAACGCACTCCGCAGCGCGACCCGGACAAGCTCGGTCTGCTTGTCTCGCCCGGACGGATGGTCCTGGAGCCCGGGCAGCACAAGCTGCTGCGCATCGCGACTGCCGGTCCGCCGAGCACCCGTGAGCGAGTGTATCGGATCACGGTGAAGCCCACAGTCGGGCAGGTCAGCGCCGATGTGTCCGGTCTCAAGATCCTGATCGGTTACGAAGTGCTTGTGTTGGTCCGGGCGGGCGACAAGCAGCCGCGCCTGGTCGGCAGCCGGCAGGGCCGTACGCTGGTCGTTCGTAACGCCGGGGCGACCAGTGTCGAACTGACCGACGGCAAGCTGTGCGCGGCCAAGAACCAGTGCCAGCCGCTTAGCGGCAAGCGACTTTATGCCGGCGCCGAGTGGAAGTGGACACTACCGGCGGACGGATCGGCCGACTTCATGGTCATGGGACCTGCCGGCAACGCCCGGCAGAGCTTCTAGCGCTCAGCACCTCTTCGCTGATCAAAGCGTGACCCCCGAACCGTGGGTCAGCTCGTGCTGCTCGATCACGGCCCGGACAACGTTGTTCATCAGGTTCATGCGGGCGATCAGCGGGGTGGAGGTCTTCTTGATCATCACTACCACGGCGTAGCTGCGGCCGTTGGGTGCGGTGATGATGCCGATGTCATTGTACCCGGCCTGCACTCCGCCAAGGATCTGGCCAGTCCCGGTCTTGTGGTTCAGCGTCCACCCGGACTTCAGCCCGCCGCGCAGGCGGTTCTTACCGGTCTGGGTATTGCCCATGATGGTGAGCAGGCGTGCGGTCGACGAAGGAGACAGCAGCTCACCACGCTTGAGCCGGGCCAGCGTGTCCGCGAGCGCCGCCGGTGCCGCGCCGTCGTAGGGGTCGTCGATGTAGCGGTTGAACAAGGTTTGCCGGACGCCCAGCGGAAGGGCGTTGCGCGCCTTGTAGAAGGCATCACCGATGGAATAGCTCTGGCTCCAGGTCAGGCCTGCGATCCGCGACTGCAACGCGCGCTCGCCGTCGTAGAAGCGGATGCTGCCGAGCCGTCGGTCGGCGATAAAGGCGCGCACGGCGTCCGGCCCGCCTGCGACCCGCATCAGCTTGTCGTTGGCCGTGTTGTCGCTCTTGGTGATCGCTTCCACCAACAGGGCATGCGCCGTGGTAGTATAGGTGCCGCCGCCAAGCACGCGCTGGGCAATCGGCTGGTTGAACAGAGTCAGGTCGTTGCGGGTCAGGGTAACAGACTCGTCGAGGCGCAGGCGGCCACGGTCGACCATGTCCATGGCGGTCAGCGCGACCATGAACTTGCTGCAGCTTTGCTGAGGGTAGAACTCCTCCGCGCGCCAGCCTGTGCGCCAGCCGCTGTCCACGGACTGGACAGCGATCCCCACCCGTCCGTTGAAGCCTTGCGCGAGCGCGTTGATCCGAGCGGTCAAGGCGGTCGGCGCGGCAATGCGGTTGGCTGGTGCTACCGATCTCACCGGCGCCGACAGCTGGGCCGCTGCAAGACTGCCGGTCAGGGCTGTTGCAGCGACAAATGCGGCAAGCGGCCCTCTTAATGACGTCATGAAGTCCGACCCCCTTAGACCCGAGACTGGAAGAACAGCGAATGTCACGCCGGCGGCTGAACGAAAGCTGTTCAGAACCGTCGCAGTGCCAGATTCGCAAAAGCAGGAGTCGGTGGCAAGCGGGCTAACGCGCGAGCAGGGCTGCGCCTTCTATTTCGTCGAGCGCGCGATGGGCTGCGATATAGGTTCGGGCGCGTTGCACCCAGCCGGCACCACCGGCGATGCCGGGCAGGCGCATCGCCTCGGCCAGCGCTTGGTCGACCTGCCCGGCAGCCAGGCGCTGGCGGGCGCGGTCGGCGGTGGCGGAAGGCTTGGGGTTCGGTCGGTCGGCGCGCCGGATGGATACCAGTGAGGCCAACTCCCTCCGAGTGGCTTGCCACATACCTTCGTCCGGCCCGCCCTTGCTCAATTGCGGAGATAGGGTGTCGAACTCGGCCGAGAGCTGATCGAGCCGGACCGGCGTGCGGGACGCGGTGATGATGGTGGCGACGGCCTGCCGGTGCGTGGGACCGAACCGGTCGGCCAGAAGCGGCTCGAGATAGCCGAGCGGCACTCCGCGATCGACCGCCCGGCGAGCGGCGAACGCGACCAGCAGGGCATCGGCTCGCCCGGCGGACCCAGCGACCTGCTGCGTGGCATTTTCCAGCCGAACGAGCCTAGCCTCCAGCACAGACATCCGCGTCAGATTATCCAAAGAGGGCGCGTTTGTAGCCGTCAGTGGTCCTGCCAACGCCAAAGCGGGAACAACGGACGGTGCAGGCGTCGGTTCGACAATGCCGAAGAAGCGTGCCGCGGCGTCGTAGCGGGTCAGCGCCCAAGTGGCTGCAGCCGCGCCGGCCAGCAGCAGGAGCAGAATCAACAGCAGCCAGGCAGACGGGCCGAGCCCACGGCGTGAGGAAGCAGGGGTCATTCCGGCTGCGCCTCCTGGCACATGCGGGCGGCAAGGGAAAGCAGGGCGGCATCGTCCGGCCGATCTGCGGCAGCGATCGCTTGCCAACCCGTCCCGCAAGCCGCCGCCGCGGCGGGGCTGATAGCGGCGATGCCGGTGTCGGAACGATCGGTTGCGAGTTCAGCCAGGCGCTCCCCGGCGCGTGGCGAATGAACCAAGGCAACCGCGTCCGTGAGCGATCGCAGGTCGGGTGCCGGGAGCGGAACGGCGTCATAGACCGGAACCGCGACGATCAGCTGGCGCGGCTCGATGGGTGCGCGTCGCTCTCGCCCGACCAGATGAAGCAGGCGCAAGTTCGCGGGCAGGCTGGCCAGCAGCTCGTCGACGCCGCCTTCACCGACGCTAGTGACGTTCAGCCCTCCCTCACGGGCTGCTCCGGCCGTGGCTTCGCCCACGGTGTGCGCCGGAAGGTTGCGGCATGAGGCCAGTTGGGCGCCTGCGTGGCGCACGGCATTGGCGCTGGTCAGCAGCAGAGCGTCGAGGCCGGATAGATCCGGCAATGCCCAAGATACCGACTGGAGTTCGAACAAGGGCAGCGCGAAAGCTTCAAGGCCGATCTCGCGAGCTCTAGCGAGGGTCGCGGAGCCCCCTGCCTCCGGCCGTAACACAGCGACCCGTCTCATGCGAACAGCATCCGAACGGACGGCGGAGCCCGCTCGAGCAGATCGCGTGCCATTTGTTCAGGCGCGTCGTCGCCGGGTGCAAAGCGCACTTGGCCGGTGACATGGTCGAGCCCGTCGCTACTGAGCAGTTCCGCTCGCAACCAAAGCCGCTCGTCGGCACCCCGCACAGCCAGCGCCGCCACCGGTGAGTGGCAGGAACCGCCCACCGCTCGGGCAAAGGCGCGCTCGGCGTACACTGCGGCGCAAGTCGGCGCATGGTTGATCGCTAGCAGCAGTGGGCGCATCACCTCATCATCCGACCGGCACTCCGCGCCGATCGCCGCCTGGGCTGGAGCGGGCAGCATAGCGGCAGGCTCGATCGGGCAACCCTCCTTGATGCCCAGCCGATCAAGTCCGGCGGCGGCCAGGAAGGTGGCGTCGAACTCGCCGGCGACGATCTTGGCCAGGCGGGTTGCGACGTTGCCGCGGATGGGCGCAACCTGCAGGTCCGGCCGCAGCCGGAGCAACTGGGCGGTGCGCCTGGGCGACGAGGTGCCGACCCGCGCGCCCTGGCTCAGCGCATCGATCGAGGCCGCGCCGATCAGCCGGTCCCGAACATCGGCCCGGGGCAGCATCGCGGCTATGGTCAGCGCCTCGGGGCGAACGCTCTCCACATCCTTCATCGAGTGGACCGATAGGTCGGTCTCGCCGCCGAGCAGATATTGGTCGAGTTCCTTGGTCCACAGCCCCTTGCCGCCAACTTCTGCCAGCGGGCGATCTTGGATCCGGTCACCGCTGGTCCTGACCGGCCGCAACTGCACGAAGCCGGGCGCCCAGCCATGCGCCGCTTCCAGCGCGGCGGCCACGGTGCGGGCTTGCGCCAGGGCGAGCGGGGAGGCGCGGGTACCAAGGATCGGAGGACGCTGCATTGGAACGCCCCCTAGTGCATTTGGCGGCCATCGGGCAAAGGGCTCGGCAATCCATGACCCTGATCCTTGGCCTTGAATCTTCCTGCGACGACAGTGCGGCGGCACTGGTCACCGGCGACCGGCGCGTCCTGGCCCATGCGGTGCTAGGGCAGAACAGCGCGCACCAGCCTTATGGCGGCGTGGTGCCGGAGATTGCCGCCCGCGCTCATGTCGAGGTGCTGCCCGGGCTAATCCGCCACGTGCTGGATGAGGCAGGGTGCAAGCCGGAGCAGATCGACGCCGTGGCGGCTACCGCTGGACCGGGCCTGATCGGCGGCGTGATGGTCGGGCTGCTGGCCGGCAAGGGCCTGGCCTTGGCACTGCGCAAGCCGTTAGTGGCGGTCAACCATCTCGAGGGGCACGCGCTGTCGCCCCGGCTGACTGATCCCGACCTTCCGTTTCCCTACCTGCTGCTGCTGGCAAGCGGCGGGCATTGCCAGCTGCTCGAAGTGCGCGGGGTCGGCGATTACCGCCGGCTGGCGACCACCATCGACGATGCGGCGGGCGAAGCGTTCGACAAGGCGGCCAAGCTGTTGGGGCTGGGCTATCCCGGCGGCCCGGCCATCGAGCAACTCGCGCGCGAGGGAGATCCGCACGCCGTTCCGCTGCCACGGCCGCTTGTGGGATCCGGTGAGCCTCACTTTTCCTTCGCGGGATTGAAGAGTGCCGTGCAGCGGGCCGTGGCAGCACACGTCCACCGACCGGCGGATATCGCCGCCAGTTTCCAGCAGGCGGTGGTGGACTGCCTGATCGATCGGACGAGACTGGCGCTTGATCGCAGTGACGTGCCTACGCTGGTGGTGGCCGGAGGCGTGGCGGCCAACCGTCGCATCCGCTCCGCGTTACAGGAGTTGGCAGAGGCGAGCGGTCGGCGTTTCTCGGTCCCTCCGGGCTGGCTGTGCACGGACAACGCGGCCATGATCGCCTGGGCTGGCGCGGAACGCTTCGCCCACGGGTTCATCGATAGGCTGGACGCACCGGCGCGGGCGCGCTGGCCGCTCGATGCCGCAGCGGAAACGGTGCGCGGAGCAGGGGTAAAGGCATGACGATCGACAAGCTTGGCGTCATCGGCGGCGGCGCCTGGGGAACCGCACTGGCGCAGGTAGCTTCGGGCAAGGGCCACGAAACGCTGCTGTGGGCCCGCGAGCCGGAGGTCGTCGCCGGCATCAACGAACGACACGAGAACCCAGCCTTTCTTGCCGGGGTGCCCCTCAGCTCCGCGATCCGTGCGACCCACGACATCGATGATCTGGCCACATGCGACGCCTGGCTGGTGGTTACCCCGGCCCAGCATATGCGGAGTGTTCTGGCTTCGGCTCCAGCCTGCGGCAAGCCGCTGCTGCTGTGCTCCAAGGGCATCGAGGAGCACAGCGGAGCGCTGTTGCACCAGGTGGCACAGGAACTGTGTCCTGAGGCCGACGTCATGGTCTTGTCGGGCCCGACCTTTGCGCATGAAGTTGCCGCCGGGCTGCCGACCGCCCTGACGCTCGCGGCCAAGGACCTGAGCCGGGCCGAACAGGTGCGGGAGCGGCTCGCGCTGCCTGGCTTCCGGCTTTACCTCAGCGACGATCTCGCCGGCGCGGAGGTCGGCGGCGCGGTCAAGAACGTGCTGGCGATCGCCTGCGGCGTGGTGGAGGGCAAGGGCTTGGGTCAGAACGCCCGGTCCGCGCTGATCGCCCGCGGCTTTGCAGAGATGAGCCGCTTTGGCCTTGCCAGTGGCGCCCGCCGCGAAACGCTCGCCGGCCTGTGCGGGCTGGGTGACCTGGTGCTGACCTGTTCCTCGACCAGCAGCCGCAATTTCTCGCTCGGCAAAGGCATCGGCGAGGGTCGGAGCGCAGCGGAGCTGTTGTCCGACCGCCGGACGGTGGCGGAAGGCGCATTCACCGCTCCGGTGCTGCACCGGCTGGCCCAGGAGCGAGGGATCGAAATGCCGATCGTGGCGGCAGTGAGCGACTTGCTGAGTGGCACTGCTGCCGTCGACCAGGTGCTGGAGCAGCTGCTCAGCCGCCCGCCGCGGGTTGAGGCTTATTAGATGGCGTCAGAAGTCCCAGGCGATGCCGTTCTTCTCCCAATCACCGTAACGCGTGGGCTCCGGCCGAGGCTTGTCCCCGCTTGGCGGCCCGGCGGGTTCCACGGCCTCGGGTGCAGGAACCGGCGGCGACTTGGACAGATAGGCGGGTGGGTCAAGGTGCTTGGGGCGCTTCATGCTCCAGGAGATGGGCGTTGAGCGAGGCAAAACCAAGCACCGAGGGGCTGGCTGCGAGGCAGGCCGCGCTGAATATGCTTGATGCGGTTCTGCGCCGAGGCCAGATGCTGGACAGTGCCGCGCAAAAGGCAGCCGCGCCCGACCGGCCGCTGGCGCTGGCCATCGCGGGCGAAACGTTGCGCCGGCTGCCGGAACTCGACCAGCTGATCGACTCCGCGACCTGGCAGCGGCTCCCGGACGACAGCAAAGCGCGCATGGTGCTCCGGCTGGCGCTAGCTCAGCGGATCGCGCTCAACGTACCCGATCATGCCTTGGTCGCCACTGCGCTACCATTGGTAGACGGCGGACCGCGGCGCCTTGTCCACGGGGTGCTCGGCACCTTGCTGCGGCGCGGAGTGGCCGGAGGCGCTGCCACGCTGCTGCCCGAGGCGGTTGAAGCCCGCTGGAGCGCAGCGTGGGGCGATGAAGCGGTGGCGTCGGGACGCCTAGCCATGGTGCGGAGACCTCCGCTGGACCTGAGCTTCGCCGACGCCCTTGCAGCAGAGGCCTTTGCAGCAGCAAACGGCGGCGTCTCTCTGGCCTCTGGGCACGTCCGACTGCAGGGCGGGGCGGCAGTGACCGACTTGCCGGGCTTCAACGAAGGCGGCTGGTGGGTGCAGGACCTCGCCGCTTCCTTACCAGCCCGGCTGATGCCCCAAGCGCCGTCCCGGGTGCTTGATTTATGCGCCGCTCCGGGCGGCAAGACCATGCAGCTTGCCGCCGCCGGTCACACGGTCACCGCACTCGATCGATCGGCAAGTCGTCTGGCACGACTTTCGGAGAATATGGCGCGCACCGGCCTGCGCACGGAGACCATAGCCGCCGACGCGCTGGAGTGGCGCGGCGGGCCGTTCGATGCCGTGCTGCTGGACGCGCCCTGCTCAGCAACTGGCACCTTCCGCCGTCACCCCGAGGTGCTCTACCGCGCTCGCCCTCCGGTCATCGCCGAGCTGTCGGAGCTGCAGTCGCGCTTGCTGAAGCATGCTGCCACGCTGGTGAGTCCCGGAGGAACGCTGATCTACGCCGTGTGCTCGCTGGAGCCGGAGGAGGGCGAGCGGATCGTGGAGGCGGTGCAGGATCTCACGCTCGACCCGATCGGGGCGGAGGAGCTTCCACCCGGCATCGTGCCGCACGAGCGCGGGTGGGTGCGGGTGCTGCCGGGGATGCTGGAAGCTGAGGGTGGGCTCGACGGCTTCTTCATCGCGCGCCTTGTCCGCCCACTCGCTTAGCGGCTAGTCGGTCCCATGGTCCTCGTCGCCCCGTCCATCCTGTCCGCCGATTTCGCCAAGCTGGGGGACGAGGTTCGCGCCATCGATGCTGCGGGGGCCGACTGGATCCACATCGACGTGATGGACGGCCATTTCGTGCCCAATCTAACTATCGGGCCGGCGGTGGTGAAGGCGCTCCGTCCGCATTCGACCAAGCCGTTCGACGTCCACCTTATGATCTCACCGGTCGACCCGTTCCTCGACGCCTTCGCCGAAGCAGGGGCCGATGTCATCACTGTCCATCCGGAGGCGGGGCCGCATCTGCATCGCACGATCCAGCGGATCAAGTCGCTCGGTAAGCAGGCCGGGGTATCGCTTAATCCCGCGACCCCAGCCAAGGCGCTC
The DNA here is from genome assembly GCA_902806295.1 of uncultured Sphingomonas sp. GTDB lineage: Bacteria > Pseudomonadota > Alphaproteobacteria > Sphingomonadales > Sphingomonadaceae > Sphingomicrobium. The sequence continues at coordinate 11,784 of CADCWB010000130.1, forward strand.
GACTATGTGCTGGATGAACTCGACCTCGTGCTGGTGATGAGTGTCAATCCGGGTTTCGGCGGGCAGAAGTTTATCGCCAGCCAGTTGCGCAAGATCGAGGCGATCGCGAAACGCATCGCCAAGGAAGGGCTCAAGGTCCAGCTGGAGGTCGACGGCGGCGTCGATCCGCTGACCGCTCGGCAATGCACCGATGCTGGCGCCACCGTGCTGGTGGCCGGCACCGCCGCCTTCACGGGCGGTCCCGACGCCTACGGCGCCAACATCATGGCATTAAAGGGCGGCGCATGAGCGAGGCGGCGGCCCGGCTCGTGGTCGTCAGCAAGCTGGGCCGGCCCGCGCTGCTGTCACGGTTGTTCGGTCGGGGCAAGCAGCCGTTACGGCTGACGGCCGTGCCGCGCGACCATGTGCATGGCGATCGGGCGCGGGGTGAGCAACTGCTCGCGGGCAAGCTGATCCGCGGCTCCGATATGCTTGCGCTGCCGGACGTGGACTTCGGCCGGATCGGAACCAGCGGGCCCCTGGCCGAGGAATTGCAAGGCTTCTCCTGGCTGCGCGATCTGTCCGCCGCGGCCTCACGCGAACGCGGAGCTCGGCTGGCGGAGGCGGTTGCCGGTCGCTGGCTGCTGGCGCACGGCACCCGCGCCGATGGCGCTTGGGCGCCGGCCCTGTGGGGCGAGCGGCTGCTGTTCTGGACCGCCTATGCGCCCTATCTGCTGTCGAGCAGCGACGGCAATTACCGGTCCGCCCTGCTCAACACCATGGCTCGCGGAGCGCGGCACGTAGCGGGCAGTGCCGACAGCGCGGCGCCCGGGCTACCGCGGATCACCGCCTGGGCGGGACTGACCGTTGCCGGATTGCTGCTGCAGGGCGGCCTGCATCGGGTGGCGCGCGCCGAGGCGGGTCTGCTGCGTGCGTTAGCGACCGGTCAGTCGGAAGACGGAGGCCTTCTGTCCCGCAATCCGGCCGAGCAGGCCATCCTAGTCGACCGGCTCGGACTGCTCCGGGCCGCCTATCATGCCGCCAAGCAGACCATGCCCGATGGTCTCGAGAGCGCAGCCACGGCCGCACTCGCCGCCTTGCACGGCGTGGTGATGGGCGATGGTGCGCTCGGTAGCTGGCAAGGCGGCAACCCGGGCGAGGCGGCCAGGCTCTCGGCCTTGATCGAGGGCTGTGGCCTGCGTGCGCGTCCGCTGCGGCAGGCGCGGGCCTGGGGTTATCAGCGGCTGACGGCGCTCGGCACGGTGATCGTGGTCGATGCTGCCCCGCCGCCGGCCACTCGCGTGGCCCGGATCGGGTCGGCGTCGACCCTGGCATTCGAGCTGGCCGATGGAGCACAGCGCCTCCTGGTGAACTGCGGCGGCCCCGGCGTGCTGCCGACGTTGATCCCACCGGAGCTCGCGCAGGCACTGCGGACCACCGCGGCGCAGAGCACGCTGACCTTGGGCGACACGAACTCAACCGCGATCATGCCGGATGGATCGCTGGGCAAAGGGGTCGAGGACGTGGCGCTCAGCCGCGTTGAGGATGACGAGTTCAGCCGGCTGGAGGCCAGCCACGATGGCTATGTTCGCGGCTTCGGCCTGGTCCATCATCGCAATCTGGCGCTGGCGAACGACGGAAAGGAGGTGCGTGGGCTCGACAAGCTGGCGGCGCGCGGGCGCAAGAAAATCCGTGAGGCCGCAGCCTATGCTATCCGGTTTCACCTGGCTCCCGGAGTGGAGGCGGTGCGCACCGCCGATGGCATGGGTGCCATCCTTCGCTCCTCCGGCGCTCCACCCTGGCACTTCCGCTGTCGCGGAGCGCAGCTGGAGGTCGAGGAGAGCGTGTGGGTCGACGGCGAAGGTCGGCTTACCGGCACCATGCAGCTTGCCATTGTTGGGGAAGTCTCGGCATTGGGCGCCGAGATCGGCTGGCAGTTCCGCCGGTCCTCCTGACCCGAAGTAGAGGGAGCTTCCCCATGACCGATCTTGCGCCAATCCGGCGAGCGCTGCTGTCCCTGTCCAACAAGCGCGGAATCGAGGAGCTGGCAGCAGGCCTGGCGGCGCGAGGCATCGAGTTGGTCTCGACTGGCGGGACTGCCGTCAGGTTGCGAGAGCTTGGCCACACAGTGCGTGACGTCAGCGAGCTGACCGGATTCCCCGAAATGATGGACGGCCGGGTCAAGACGCTGCACCCTAAGGTGCACGGCGGGCTGCTTGCGGTTCGGGACAACCCGCAGCATCAGGCCGCGGCCGACGAGCATGGCATTGCCGCGATCGATCTGGTGGTGGTGAACCTCTACCCGTTCGAGCAGACGGTGGCGCACGGCGCGGAACGCGACGAGGTGATTGAGAACATCGATATCGGCGGTCCCTCGATGGTTCGTTCGGCGGCCAAGAATCATGCCCATGTCGCCATCCTCACCGACCCGGTCGATTATCCTGCGCTGCTGTCCGAGCTGCAGGAGCATGGCGGCATGACGTCGCTGGACCTGCGGCGGCGCTTGGCGGCCAAGGCTTTCGCGCTCACCGCCACTTACGACAGTGCCATCGCGAGCTGGTTTGCGTTTGCCGATCAGGGAGAGTCGTTGCCGGAAGTGCTGCCGCTGGCGCTGCGCAAGGGCCAGGAGCTGCGCTACGGCGAGAACCCGCACCAATCCGCCGCCCTCTACCTGCCCCAGCAGCGGAGCGTGGCTGGAGTGGCCGGCGCTCGGCAGGTCGGCGGCAAGGAGCTCAGCTACAATAACCTCAACGATGCGGATGCTGCGTTGGAACTTGTGTCAGAGTTTCGACACGGTGCACCGGCCTGCGTGATCGTGAAGCACGCTAATCCGTGCGGAGTCGCCCAAGACGACTCTTTGCTCAGGGCCTATACGGCGGCGCTGCAATGCGACTCGGTGTCGGCGTTCGGCGGCATCGTGGCCGTGAACCGCCCGTTGGACGGCGAGACTGCTCGCGCGATCACCGACATTTTCACCGAAGTTGTGATTGCGCCTGACGCGGACGAAGAAGCTCTGGCCGCCTTCGCCGTCAAGAAGAACCTGCGGCTGCTGCTGACCGGCACACTGCCCGACGCGCACCGTCCCGGCTTGACGATCAAAAGCATCGCCGGCGGAGTGCTGGTTCAGAGCCGCGACAATGGCGTCATTCTCGACGGCGAGTTGCGTGTTGTCACGCAGCGTCAGCCGACCGCACAGGAGGTGCTCGACTGCCGCTTTGCCTGGACCGTGGCCAAGCATGTCAAATCCAACGCGATCGTCTACGCCAGGGACGGCGCGACTGTGGGGATCGGTGCCGGCCAGATGAACCGGCGTGATTCCGCCCGTATCGCTGCGGCCAAGGCAGCCGAGGCCGCAGCCACTTACGGCTGGCTCGAGCCACGAACGATCGGTTCAGCGGTGGCGAGCGATGCGTTCTTTCCGTTCGCGGACGGCTTGCTGGCGGCGGGCGAGGCAGGCGCCACGGCGGTGATCCAGCCCGGCGGCTCTATCCGCGACGAGGAGGTGATCGCCGCAGCCGATGAAGCGCGAATCGCGATGATCTTCACTGGCATGCGACACTTCCGGCACTAGCGGGCCGGTTCGGAAGTGGTCCCTGGAGCAGGTAGTTCAGCCTGACTGAGCCCCGCGATGTCGCTCTTGCGCATGCGGAACAGCTCGCGATCTTCGGGACCGAAGCCCTTGATCCAGATCACCGCTCCGAAGGCTCCAAGAATGGCGGGAATACCGACAGCGAGCTCGGCCCATTCCGGCAGCATGACGGCCAGCTGCCCGACGATCGCTGCGGCCGCCGTCGCCCAGACAATCGGCCAGCGCCAGCCGCTGACCGGATGGCCGAGAAGGCGCGCAAGCAGCCGCGCCTTGCTGACGGCGGCAAAGGCCAGCGCCAAGGCTAGCGCAATGGCCGGCGCGGTCGCCTGCCACATGTCGGGCCAGCCCAGCCGCCGCATCAGCAGGATCAAGCCCACCGTCAGGACGGCCTGTAGCGCAATCATCAATAGCGAAAGCACCATGTTGCGGTGACGTGCGATGTAGATGAGGGCGGCCTCGCTGGTGGTGGCGGTGGCGGCGACCACTTCGGCACCGAGGAGAAAAGCGAGCGCCGCCGTGCCGGCGACAAAGGCTGGGCCGACCAGCCCCATCACCCCTTCGCCGGGTATGCCAAGCGCCAATGCCACCCCGGCCTGAGCGGCGATGACCCAGAAGCCGACTTGCCGGACCTGCTTGGCGATCGCTGCGCGGTCGCCCTTTTCGACATTGCTGGCGATCACCGGGCCGAGGATCGGGTCGAAGCTCGTTTTCAGTTTCGACGGCAGGGAGGCGACGTTCTGCGCGACATAATAGATGCCGACGATCGCCGGGGAGGCGAACAGGCCGAGAATGGCGATGTCGATACGGCGGCTGCCCCACTCCACCGTGTCCGCGGCAGCGACGGGGAGGTAGCGCCGGGCCATGCGCCAGGACTCGGCTGGATTGGGTTTCCACCCACGCGCAAGGCCGTAGGTGCGCAAAAAGGGCACCGCAGAGGCGATCAGCGCCCCCACCATCGACATGGCATAGGCAATGATCAGCCCGTCGCGCTGCGACAGGAAGGCGAACACGAACGCCGCTATGCTGATAGTCCAGGGTTCCACGATCGCGCGCGCCCGCACCGTCGCGCCGACGTCATGCCGGTAGGCGAGCGCCGCCAGCATGACGTCGGACCAGGCCAGCGCGATCACCGCCACCGGCAACAGCCATTCCAGCCCGTGGATCTCCGAATTGGGGAACATGGCTTGCGGAAAGACGAACAGGATCGTCATGCCGATGCCGGCGCCGACCGCCGCGACCAGCAGCGCGTCCCAGCAAGTGCACACGTCGGGCTTGTCCTTGCGGGCCAGCTGCTGCGCCAGTCCTCGCTTGAGCCCCAATGTGGCGAGCTGCGCGGCGAACTCAACGATCAGGACCGCATAAGCAAAGCGGCCGAGCGCCTCCGGTCCGTACATCCGACCGGCGATGAACAGGAACGGCAGCCGCGCGGCGAGGCGCAGCACGAAACCGAAGAAGTTGACCCGCCCGCCCCGGGCCAGCGCCGCAAGATCGGCCGAAGGTGCGGCCGTGACGTCAGGCTCGCTCAATGAGCCTCACCCCAATGCGCACCCCAACCGACCTCGACGTCCAGGGGCACCGTCAGCTTGACCAGCGGTTCGGCGGCTTCGGCCATGACCCGGCGGACCACGGCCGCGGCTTCTTCCTCGCGCCCGTGCGGTACTTCAAATACCAATTCGTCATGTACCTGCAGCAGCATGCGGACGTCGCACAGCCCGGCTTCGGCGAGCGCCGAGTCCATCCGGGTCATCGCTCGCTTGATGATGTCCGCGCTCGTGCCCTGGATCGGCGCATTGACGGCGGCACGCTCGGCGCCAGCACGGAAGCTCGGATTGGAGGCGCGGATGTTGGGGAAGTGCGTCTTGCGGCCGAACAGGGTCTGGCTGAACCCATGCTCGCGGACGAAGCTCAAGGTTCCTTCGATGTAGCCGCGGATGCCGGGGAAGCGCTCGAAGTAGCGTTCGATGATCGCCTTGCCTTCCTCCCGTGGAATGCCGAGCCGCCCGGCCAAGCCCCAGGAAGAGATGCCGTACAGGATGGCGAAGTTGACGGTCTTGGCCTTGTTGCGCGTGTCGCGGTCGACGGTGCCGAACAGCTCCTCCGCGGTCATGCTATGGATGTCCTCACGCGCGGCGAAGGCTTCCTTCAGTTGCGGCACGTCCGCCATGTGCGCGGCCAGGCGCAGCTCGATCTGGCTGTAATCCGCACTCATCAGCACATGGCCCGGTTCAGCCACGAACGCGTCGCGGATCTTGCGGCCGATCTCCGTCCGGATCGGGATGTTCTGGAGGTTGGGGTCGGTGGAGCTTAGCCGGCCGGTCTGAGCGACGGCCAGGCTGAAGCTGGTGTGGACCCGGCCCGTCTCCGGATTGATCTGCGCCTGTAGCGCGTCGGTGTAAGTGGTCTTGAGCTTGGTCAGCTGCCGCCATTCGAGCACCAGGCGAGC
>CADCWB010000131.1 GCA_902806295.1 uncultured Sphingomonas sp.
AGGCTGCGCAGGTAGCCGGCTTTCTGCCGTGACTGGCCGACGGCGCGAAGTTCCTCGTCGCTCGCCGACAGGATGCGGTGCAGGTCGGGTGGGCTGCCGAAGCCGCCCTCCAGTTTGCTCCACATGGCGCGGGCTGCGGCGACGCTGACCTGCTGCCCCACGATGGTACGGAGGAGCGTATTTACGCCAGGCTCGCTGTTGCGCGGCTCGGGTCGGCCGAGCCGTTCCAATACCGCGGCGAAGGCAGGTTCGGAGGCGGCGAGGTGGTCAAGGCCGGCGTGCAGGCTGTCGGTTGTGCGAACCATCACGCAACGGTCGCCGCGTAGAGAGCGACGGCTGCGGCATTGGACACGTTGAGGCTTTCCACCGCGTCGCTGATCGGCAGCCGGGCAAGTGCATCGCAATGTTCGCGTGTGTTGGCCCGCATGCCCGGTCCTTCGGCGCCGAGCACCATCGCGACCTGTTGCGGTCCGAGTGCATCCTTGAGTTCCGTATCGGCATCGCCCGCAAGCCCAATGCGCCAAAAGCCCGCCTCGGCGATCTCCTCCAACGCGCGCGCCAGATTGACCACCCGTGCCCAGGGCACCCGCTCCAGGGCGCCGGACGCCGCCTTCGCCAGCACGCCGCCTTCGACCGGTGAATGTCGATCCTGAGTGACGATCCCGATTGCCCCAAAAGCGGCGGCGGAGCGCAGGATGGCGCCAACGTTGTGCGGATCGGTGACCTGGTCCAGCACCAGCAAGGTCGCGCGCTGAGGGGCTTGGGTCAGCATGTCGCCGAGCCAGACGTCTTCAAGCGGCTCGACCTCGATGACCACTCCTTGGTGTGGCGCGTCACCCGGCACCATGCGGGCAAGATCGGCGACATCGGCGAAGGTTACGGGCACCTCGGGCGGGAAGTTCATGAAGGTTGCAGCTTCGCGCGTCGCCCAGCCCTTCAGCACCCGGCGCTCAGGATTGTCGAGTGCGGCGGCGACAGCATGTTTTCCCCAGAAACGGGGCCGATTGGCAGAGCCGTGGCTCTGATGCGATTTCTTGCGGCGCGTCATACCGGTGCGCTTAGCGCAGGGGCGGTCGGGCGTCATCCCGACCGTTGGCGGATCCTCAGTCCAGGCCCTCGCTGTCCAGCGCGTAGCCGGCGCTGCGCACCGTGCGAACCAGGTCCGGTTCGCCCAATGCCAGGCGGAGGCGGCGGATGTGAACGTCGACGGTTCTGAGCTCGATATCCTCGCTATGCGGCCAGACCGTCTCGAGCAGCTGCTGCCGCGAGAACACTCGGCCAGGGTTCTCCAGGAAATGCCGGAGCAGCCGATACTCGGTTGGTCCGAGCTGGATTGGCTGCCCATCGCGGCGAACGCGGTGGGCGGCAAGGTCCATCTCCAAGCCGGCGTAGTCGAGCGTTTCGGCAGCGAGGGCCGGACGGACTCGGCGCAGGACCGCGCCGGCCCGAGCGACGAGTTCCTTCGGGCTGAACGGCTTGGTGATATAATCGTCTGCGCCCGTCTCGAGTCCGCGGACCCGGTCATCTTCTTCGCCGCGAGCCGTGAGCATCAGGATCGGCAGATTGGCGGTGGTGCCGCGACGGCGCAGGCGGCGGCAGACCTCGATCCCGCTGATGCCCTCGATCATCCAGTCGAGCACGACCAGGTCCGGCTTGACCTCGTCGACCAGGATCAGCGCTTCCTCGCCATCGCCGGTACGGGTCACGTCGAAACCGGCACGACCGAAATGATAGCTGATCAGCTCGGCGAGCGACTTGTCATCTTCCACCAGCAGGAGCCGCTTGGCGCTCACGATCGTGCAAACCCGGTCGTGTCGCCGCCCTTGGAACGTTGTTCCATGTGGTGGCCGGTCGCGGCGTAGTAGACCATCTCGGCGATGTTGGTGGCATGGTCCCCGACGCGTTCGACGTTCTTGGCGACGAACAGCAGATGCGCGGCCTGGCCGATGGTATGCGGGTTCTCCATCATGTGCGTCAGCAGCGTGCGGAAAATGCTGTCGTAGAAATCGTCCACCGCCTTGTCGCGTTGGCATACCTTATAGGCTGCTTCGGCGTCGCGGCTGACAAAGGCATTCAGGACGTCGTGCACCATGCCGGCCGCGATCCGCGCCATTTCTGGCAGCAGCGACAGCGGTTCGATCTTGCCGGCGTCCTCCAGCAAGGGGACGCGCTTGGCGATGTTCTTGGCATAGTCGCCGATCCGCTCGACGACGCCGGAAATCTTGAGCGCCGCTACGACATCACGCAGGTCGCCGGCCATCGGCGCACGAAGCGCAATCAGCTGAATAACCCGGCGCTCGGTCTCGATCTCAAGAGCGTCGAGCTTCTTGTCATCCTCGATCACCTGGTGAGCGCCGTCTAAGTCACGCTCGGTTAGGCAGCGCATCGCTTCGCCGATGGCATGTTCGGCCAGGCCGCCCATCTCCGAGATGAGCGCGCGGAGCCGGTCAAGATCCTCGTCGAACGCTTTGAGCGTATGTCCTTGGCTAGCCATTCAAATGCTCCAACTCAGCCGTAGCGGCCGGTGATATAATCCTGAGTGCGCTGCTCGCGCGGGTTGGTGAAGATCTCCTTGGTCTTGCCGTATTCGATCAGTTCACCAAGGTGGAAGAAGGCAGTCCGCTGCGACACGCGCGCGGCCTGCTGCATGTTGTGCGTGACGATGGCGATGGCGTAGCGGCCGCGTAGCTCATGGATCAGCTCTTCGATCTTGGCCGTTGCGATCGGATCGAGCGCCGAGCAGGGCTCGTCCATCAGGATAACTTCCGGATCGACCGCGATGGCCCGCGCGATGCACAGCCGCTGTTGCTGCCCGCCGGACAGGGCGGTGCCGCTTTCCTGCAAA
>CADCWB010000132.1 GCA_902806295.1 uncultured Sphingomonas sp.
CAATTTCACCCTGCCAAGCCAGCTCAAGGCCTGGCTCGACCGCATTCTCGTCGCCGGCGTGACCTTCCGCTACCGTGAAGATGGTTCGGCCGAGGGCCTGACGGGCGGCAAGCGCGTGATCGTGGCGCTCAGCCGGGTGGGCGACAAATGGTCGGTGCTGATCGTGATGATCCTGTCCACGGGTCCGCACCGCTTCAATGAGCTCAAGCGACAGATCGACGGCATCTCGCAGCGCATGCTGACGCTGACGCTACGCGGCCTGGAGCGCGATGGTCTGGTCAGCCGCACAGTGGAGGCGAGCGTGCCGCCCAAGGTCACTTATGCGCTGACCGAGCTGGGCGGGTCGCTGCGCGAGCCGGTCGAAGCGCTGGGACAGTGGGCCTTGGCCCACATCGGCTGCATCCGGGCCGCCCAGCAGGTGTTCGACAAGAGGTTGCAGGACTGACGCCGGGGTGGACGCCAGTCCTGCTTCGTCGATTTAGCCGCGCTCGCCGCTGCGAACCGGTGCCGTTGCCGGAGCCTGCTCCATCGGCTGCTGCATCTGCTGCATGGCCATGACGTTCAGGTTCTGCGCTCCGACCAAATGCTGCTGGACGATCGGCGCAGCCGCTGCCGCCACCTGCCGCAGAGCGGGCACGTCGCCGCCGCTGGCATAGTTGGTGTGGAGTGCCAGGGCCTGCTCGTGAGCCGGAATTTGGATCGTCTTGTAGGCTTGGTCGAAGGCTGGACCCGTTCCGGCCGCGCGCAGCTGATCGAGCATCGTCTGGTGCATCGGCAGCAGCGTTGGCGGTGGTGGCGGGAGGCCGGCCGACTGGGCCGCCTGGATCAGGTTGGCCGTAGTCGCTTGGTGATGAGCGATCAACATGCGGCCATAGCCCTGCACCGCCGGATTGGTGGAAGCCTGCAGTGCGAGCTGGCTCGATTGAATCTCGAACTGGTCGCTGCTGGCGGCCATCGCCATGTAGCCGGCAGCCGAGAGCGGGTTGCTGGGATCCCCGGCCATGGCCGCTGGGGGCGCCATGTCGGCCGAGTTCGTGTTGGTGGTGCAGGCTGCAAGAGCGCAGCTGGCGAGCAGGGATAGCGCAACTGCGCGCATGGCTTGTCCTCCTTGTGTTTTCGATGTGCCTGCAACCGAGCGAAGACCCTTGCGGTTCCTAAAGCCCGCTTGGAGCACCGTTCAAAAAGACAATGAAGTGAGGCCGCGGCCCTGCTAGTCGCTCGCCCATGCTCAAGCCCGTCGCCCCGCCCGATATCGCCGCCCTGAAGCTGCTCGACGAACGCCTGCGCTGGCTGTCGGCCTGGACCATCCACCATGCCAACCACCTGCGTGACAGCGCGGACGGCCTGAAGGTCGGCGGGCACCAGGCGAGCTGCGCGTCGATGACCGCGATCATGGCCGCGCTCTACTTTCATGCGCTCGGGCCCAACGACAAGGTCGCGGTGAAGCCCCATGCCGGACCGGTGCTGCACGCGATCCACTATCTGCTCGGCTCGCAGACGCGCGAGCAGCTCGAGAACTTCCGCGGCTTCGGCGGAATGCAGAGCTATCCCAGCCGAACCAAGGACCGCATCTCGGTTGACTTCTCCACCGGCTCGGTCGGCTTGGGGGTGGCAATCACCGCCTTCGCCAGCCTGATCCAGGATTATCTCAGCGCCAAAGGCTGGCTGCCGGATGAGGAACGCGGCCGCTTCGTCTCGCTGATCGGGGATGCGGAGCTCGACGAGGGCAACATCTACGAAGCGCTGATCGAGGGGGCCAAGCACGACGTTCGCAACCTGTGGTGGATCGTCGATTACAATCGCCAGAGCCTGGACGCGACCAGTTCCGACCGGATGTTTGAGCGCTTCGACGAGATCTTTCGCGCGTGCGGCTGGCGGGTCGTCGAGTTGCGCTACGGCAAGGCGCTTGAGGCGGCGCTGAGCCAATTCGACGGTGCTCCGGTACGTGCCTGGCTGGAGCGGCTGCCCAACGCCGACCATAGCGCGCTGCTTTACCAAGGCGGCGCCGCCTGGCGGGCGCGGATGGCCGACGACCTTGGCCATGCTGCCGAAGCTTTTCTCGCGGCGCATGACGATGAGGCGCTCGGGCGGTTGATGACCGACCTCGGCGGGCACTGCATGGAGACGCTGGTCGAGGCCTTCGGCGAATGCGGCGCGGACGATGTGCCGACCCTGTTCATCGCGTGGACGGTGAAGGGCTTCGGACTGCCGTTTGCCGGCCACAAGGACAATCATTCCGGGCTGATGAACCCGACCCAGCTCGCCGCATTGCGCGAGCAGATGGGCGTGGCGGAAGGCGAGGAATGGGAGCCGTTGGCCGGCATTGGCGACAATGCCCGGGGCGGGGTTCAAGCGCTGCTCGACGGCAGCCGGATCAAGCGCGAGAAGCGGCAGCGCAGTTTCGGCAAGCTGTCCGTTCCGCCGCTGCCCGCCCCGCAGGGTGAGGAGCAGAGCACTCAGGCGGCGTTCGGGCGCATCCTGCTCGATTTGGCGAAGTCGGGACATCCGCTGGCCGATCGCCTGCTCACCACCTCCCCGGACGTGACGGTGTCGACCAACCTGGGTGCCTTCGTGAACCAGCGTGGACTGTTTCGGCGGCAGGAGGTGGCGGACGTGTTCGCCAAGTCGAAGATTCCGTCCGCGCAGAAGTGGGGCATGGCCCCGACGGGGCAGCACGTCGAACTCGGCATCGCCGAGAACAACCTGTTCCTGATGCTGGCCGCGGCCGGGCTGGCGGGCGACTTATGGGGCGAGCGGTTGCTGCCGATCGGGACGCTCTACGACCCCTTCATCGCGCGTGGCCTCGATGCCCTCAACTATGCCTGCTACCAGGATGCCCGCTTTCTGCTGGTCGCGACCCCGAGCGGATTGACGCTGGGGCCGGAAGGCGGTGCGCACCAGTCGATCAACCCGCCGCTGATCGCACTCGGTCAGCCGGGCCTGCGCCATTACGAGCCCGTCTTCGCCGACGAGCTTGCCGCCATGATGGAGGAGGCCTTTCGCCTGATCGACGATCCCGCGGGCGAGTCGACCTACCTGCGCCTGTCCACCCGTTCCGTCCGCCAGGTCGAGCGCCAGGACGAGCGGTGGAAGGCCGACGCGCTCCAAGGCGGCTATTGGTTGCGTGAGCCCGCCGAGCAGGCCGAAGCGGCGATCGTCGCCATGGGTGCCGTCATGCCGGAGGCGCTGGCCGCCTGGGAGGAATTGAGCGCGGACCTGCCCGGCCTTGGGCTGCTGAGCATCACCTCCCCGAGCCTGCTCCATCGCGGCTGGTCGGCAACTCAGGCGTCGCGCTGGCAAGGACGCGGCGAGCCGAGCCATGCTGAGCGCCTGCTGTCGCGCCTGCGTCCGGGCGCCGGGCTCGTCACCCTGTGCGACGCGGCTCCGGCCTCGCTGTCATGGCTGGGTGGTGTGCTTGGCCAGCGTGTGGCTCCGCTTGGGGTGGACCGGTTCGGCCAGACCGGCAACCTTAGCGAGCTCTACGCGGCCTACCGGCTCGACGGAGATGCAATCACGGAGGCCGTTGCCGAGCTACTGCTACCCGCCTAAGCCCTCCGTCATGCCCGGACGCTTCTTCGACGAATGGCAGGTCGGCGACGCCATCGCCCACCCAATCACGCGCACGGTCACCGAGACCGACAATCTGCTGCTCAGCACGCTCACCCACAATCCACAGCCGCTGCACCTGGATGCCGAGGCAGCGGGGGCAAGCGAGTTCGGCCGGATACTGGTCAACAGCTGCTTCACCTTCAGCCTGGTGGTCGGCGTCAGCGTGGGCGAGACGACGCTTGGCACCCTCATCGCCAATCTGGGCTTCGACGAGGTTCGCTTTCCCAAGCCGGTGTTCATCGGCGACACGCTGCGGATCGAAAGCGAAGTGACGGCTACCCGCGCCAGCAAGTCGCGACCGGGCGCCGGGATCGTTACCTGGGAGCATCGCGCCATCAACCAGCGCGACGAGGCGGTCTGCACCATGCGGCGCTCGGCACTGCTGCACGGCAAGCCCCAATGAGGGAGCCGCGCTCCTGGCTGTTCGTGCCCGCCGACAGCGAGAAGAAGATTGCCAAGGCGCTGGAAAGCGAGGCGGATGCGGTGATCTTCGATCTGGAAGACAGCGTAGCCCCGTCGGAAAAAGCGCGCGCCCGCGACATTCTGAAGAGCCTCGACAAGAGCGCCAACGGCCCCGAGCGCTGGGTGCGGATCAATCCGCTCGGGTCCGAGCAGCTGAAGGACGATATCTCGATATTCGCGTCGCCGACCTTCGCTGGCGTGGTTCTGCCCAAGGCAGAAAGCGGCGCTGACGTGGCCGAGCTGGCCCACCGGACTGGCAATCTGCCGATCCACGCGATCGTGACCGAAACGGCAGCCAGCCTGTTCGGCCTGCTGTCTTATCGTCATGCACCGTCGTTGTCGGCGATGAGTTGGGGCGCCGAGGACCTGTCGGCTGCGCTTGGTGCGGCGTCCAAGTATGATGCCGACGGGAAGCTCAGCTTTACGTATCAACTCGCCCGCTCACTCAGTTTGGCGGGCGCCGTCGCAGCCGGGGTGCAACCGGTGGACGGAGTATTCGCCGACTTCCGCGACGAGGAGGGCTTAGCTGCCGAAGCTCGCGCCGCTGCGCGCGAGGGCTTTACCGGCAAGCTCGCCATCCACCCGGCTCAGGTCGGGCCGATCAATGCCGCATTCACGCCAACGGCCGATGAGATCGCCCATGCCCGGACGATCGTCGAGGCGTTCGCGGGCAGCCCGAGCGCCGGAGTGCTCAGCGTCAACGGCAGGATGGTCGATCGCCCGCATCTCACCCAGGCGCAGCGCGTTCTATCCCGCGCCCAATAAGGAGTTTCCACTTGCCGACTGCAGCCACGGGTTGGGGCACCGACGCCCCCGATCAACCCTTGAAGCCGATCCAGTTCGAGCGCCGCGACCTACGCCCCAACGATGTGGCGATCCGCATCACCCATTCGGGCATCTGTCACAGCGATCTCCATACCTGCCGCAACGATTGGCGCGGCAGCCGCTATCCGGTGATTCCCGGCCACGAGATCGTCGGCGAGGTCACCGCGATCGGCGACGAGGTCACCCGCCATAGGGTGGGCGACGCTGTGGCGGTCGGCTGCCTGGTCGACAGCTGCATGGAGTGCGACCAGTGCCTGGAGGGCTGGGAAGTATTCTGCCGCAAAGGCTCCATTCAGACCTACAACGGCATCGACTATCACGACGGCACCGTCACCAAGGGCGGCTACACCGACCATATCGTGGTCCGAGATCATTTCGTGCTCAAGGTGCCTGAAGGCATGGATGTGAGCCGAGTGGCGCCGCTGCTGTGCGCCGGCATCACGACCTACTCGCCCCTGCGCCAGTACAATGTGGGGCCCGGCACCAAGATGGCTGTGGTCGGCCTGGGCGGGCTCGGCCACATGGGCGTGAAGCTCGGCGCCGCGTTTGGCGCGCATGTGACGATGATCACCACCACGCCGAGCAAGGGTGACGACGCGCGGGACCTTGGCGCCCACGACGTGATTCTCTCTACCGACAAGGAGCAGATGAAGGCTGCGGCGACGCGCTTCGACTTCATCCTCAACACGATTCCGGTCAGCCACGAGATCGACCCCTATCTGAACCTGCTCGGCCGCTCCGGGCGGATGGTGATCGTTGGCGCACTCACCCCCATGCCCGGCTTCGTCGGCGCCAGTCTCATCTGGTGGAACCGGGCGGTCGGCGGATCGGCCATCGGCGGCATCCCCGAGACCCAGGAGATGCTGGACTTCTGCGCCGCCAAGAACATCTACCCCGAAGTCGAGACCATCCGCATGGATGAAGTCAACGAGGCTTACGAACGATTGCTGAAGAACGATGTCCGTTACCGCTTCGTGATAGACATGAGCACGCTGGAGCAGCTGCCGGCATGAGCCACGCCGCCTACCCTGTCCCGGCTGACTTTCAGGCCCGGATCGGGCGGGCGGAACTGGCGGACTTGCACGAGGCGCACCGGCGCGATCCGGACGGCTTCTGGCTGGAGCAGGCTCGCCGCCTCTTTTGGTCGCGCTTCCCGCAACAAGCTGGCGACTGGTCGTTCGAGGCGTCCAACTTTCGCATCAACTGGTATGCGGACGGTCAGCTGAACCTGTCGGTCAATTGCCTGGACCGGCATTTGGCGGAGCGCGGCGATCGAGCCGCGCTGCTGTTCGAGCCCGACGAACCCGGCACCGGCCGAGCGGTCACCTATCGCGAGCTGTACGAGGAGACGTGCCGCCTCGCCAACTTGCTGAAGTCACGCGGGGTCGGCCGTGGCGACCGGGTGATGATCTACATGCCGATGATCCCCGAGGCGGCCGCGGCCATGCTGGCTTGCGCGCGGATTGGTGCGGTGCACAGCGTGGTGTTCGGCGGCTTCTCGCCCGAAAGCCTTGCCGGCCGCATCGACGATTGCGGCGCCAAGGCAATCATCACCGCCGACCAGGGCATGCGTGGCGGCAAGATCATCCCCTTGAAAGCCAACGTCGATGCGGCCTGCGCCAGGTCGAGGGGGATAGAGACGGTGATCATGGTCACCCGCACCGGTGCCGATGTGCCGCTGCTGGAGGGGCGCGACCTCTCCTACCGCGACGTGCGGTCCTCGCTGCCGATCGAGTGCAAGCCCGAGGTGATGAACGCCGAAGACCCGTTGTTCATTCTGTATACCTCCGGCTCCACCGGCAAACCCAAGGGGGTGGTGCACACGACCGGCGGCTATGCAGTCTGGGCGGCGACCACCTTCAACTGGATCTTCGGCCCGCGCGAGGACGATATCTTCTGGTGCACGGCCGATGTCGGCTGGATCACCGGCCACAGCTACGTCGTCTATGGCCCGCTGATGAATGGTGCGACCAGTGTGATGTTCGACGGGGTGCCGAACTATCCGGACTTTGGGCGCTTGTGGGAGACTGTCGACCGGCTCGGCGTCACCATCTTCTACACCGCGCCGACCGCCATCCGCGCCCTGATGCGTGAGGGTGACGGACCCGTTAAACGTTATTCGCGCCGCTCCATCCGCCTGCTCGGCACCGTCGGCGAGCCGATCAATCCGGAAGCATGGGAGTGGTATTATCATGTGGTCGGCGAGGGTCGCGTGCCGATCGTCGACACCTGGTGGCAGACCGAAACGGGCGGCATTCTGATCAGCCCGTTTCCCGGCGCGACGGACATGAAGCCGGGCTCCGCCACCCACCCTTTGCCGGGGATCGAGGCCCTGCTGCTCGACCCCGGGCACAAGCTGCTGGAGGGGGCGGCCAGCGGCAACCTGTGCCTTGCCGGCTCCTGGCCCGGACAGATGCGAACCGTCTGGGGCGATCACGAGCGTTTCTTCCAGACCTACTTCACCGCCTACCCCGGCCTTTATTTCACCGGTGACGGCTGCCGCCGCGACGAGGATGGCTATTACTGGATCACCGGCCGCGTGGATGACGTGATCAACGTTTCCGGCCACCGCATCGGCACCGCCGAGGTGGAGAGCGCCCTGGTCGAACATGCCTTGGTCGCCGAGGCGGCGGTTGTCGCGGTGCCGCACGACATCAAGGGCCAGGCGATCCATGCCTTCGTGACATTGAACGCCGGCATCGACGGCAGCGAGGCGCTTAAAGGCGAACTGCATGCGGAGGTGCGAAAGCACATCGGCGCGCTGGCCATTCCGGAACGCATTCAGTTCACCCCGGCCTTGCCCAAGACGCGCTCCGGCAAGATCATGCGCCGGATTCTGCGCAAAATCGCGGAAGGCGAGCTCGGCAGCCTGGGCGATACCTCGACCCTCGCCGACCCATCGGTGGTCGATCAGCTCGTGGCCGGGCGCAACAGCTGAGCTTCGCGCGTTGGTGGGTGATGCGAACCTTGCTTCCCTTCGCCTTGATCCTGGCGGGCTGCACCAGCAGCCGCCTGCCTGCCGCCGAGCAGGCCAGCCTCGACCCGATCAGCTTTTTCACGGGCCGCAGCTTCGGAACCGGCACGCTGAAGGTCGTGCTGTCCGGTGCCACGCCGATCTCGGTGGAGAGCGTCGGCACACCCGAGCCCAATGGCCTGCTGCTGACGCAAACGATCCGCGAGGGGGACAAGCCTCCTCGGGTCCGTGAATGGCGCATCCGCCGAGTCAGCCCCAATCGCTACACCGGCACGCTGACCGAGGCTGCGGGCCCCGTGACCCTCACCACTCGCGGGCCGCGGGCGACCATCCGCTACCGCATGAAGAACGGCATGACCGTCGAGCAGCAACTCGCCCTCCAGCCA
>CADCWB010000133.1 GCA_902806295.1 uncultured Sphingomonas sp.
ATCACCGCCCGTCGCCGCTCGCCACCCGACGCAGTGGCGGTCTCTCGCGCCAGATCGATGCCCAGCTGGTTCGCGATCGCCGCCGCCTCGTGCGCGGCGGGAGCCTCGGCCCCCGCCAGCACCCACTCTTCCAAGGTGGCATGGCCGCTCATCGGCGGATCCTGCTCCAGCAACACGACCCGTGTCCCGGGAACGATGGTCCGCCGGCCCTCGTCCGTGTCGATCAATCCGGCCAGGCACTTCATCAGCGTCGTCTTGCCGGCCCCGTTGCGCCCGATCAGCGCCAGGCGGTCGCGCGGACCTAGGTGGACGTCGAGGTTGCGGAACAGCCAGCCGTCGCCCTGAACGAGGCCGAGATCTTCAAACGAGAGAATGGGCGCGGCAGCCATGAACGCTCCTCTACCCCGACGAGCGTCCGGGTCCAGTGATCTATGTCTGGCTACACGGCCCAAAGCTGCGGCGATCAGCGTGGCACAACCATTCATAAGCTATTCAATGCATTGTGCTAGAACTGCTCTTAAGAGATTCGCAGATGAGCCTGTTCCGCACCCTTCTTGCCGCCGCGCTTGCGTCTGGCCTGCTCGCCGCCCCCGCGCTGGCCGACAAGCCGCGCGACCAGGATCGGGCTTTTCGCGCCATTCAGGAAGGCCGCTCCATGCCGCTGCGCTCCATTGAGCGGCGGGTCATGCCGTTCATGGGCGGCGCCGATTATCTCGGACCTGAATTCAACGGCTCCAACTATCGGTTGAAGTTCGTGCGGGGCGGGCGCGTTATCTGGGTCGATGTCGACGCGCAGACCGGCCGAATCCTCGGCCGTTCGGGCGAATAAACGCGTCCTCCCTCCTCAGGCGTAATCGTTCCGTCTAAGCAACCGTTCAGCTTCGCGGGTGTTCACAAGCGACACACGGAACAAGGAACCACATGCATGCGCGTCCTGATCGTCGAGGATGAACCCAATCTCGGGCGGCAGCTGCGCTCGACCCTGGAAGGCGCTGGCTACGCCATCGATCTCGCCACCGACGGCGAGGACGGCCATTATCTTGGCGCCACCGAGAACTACGACGCCGTTGTGCTCGACCTCGGCTTGCCGGAGGTGGACGGGCTTACCGTGCTCGATCGCTGGCGTAAGGAAGGCAAGAAGATGCCGGTCCTGGTCCTCACCGCCCGCGACAGCTGGTCGGACAAGGTGGCCGGGCTCGACGCGGGCGCCGACGATTATCTCGCCAAGCCGTTCCAGACCGAGGAGTTAATCGCCCGCTTGCGCGCGCTGATCCGCCGCTCCTCCGGCAACGCGTCCAGCGAGCTGATCGCCGGCGACATCCGCCTCGACACTCGCTCGGGCAAGGTCACCAAGGACGGCGAGCCGGTGAAACTCACCGCCCAGGAGTATAAGCTGCTCAGCTACCTCATGCACCACAAGGGCAAGGTCGTCAGCCGGACCGAGCTGATCGAGCATATCTACGACCAGGACTTCGACCGCGACAGCAACACCATCGAGGTGTTCGTGACCCGCATCCGCAAGAAGCTCGGCGCCGACGTGATCACCACCATCCGCGGCCTCGGCTACAGCCTCGAGGACATCGCGGCGTGAACCTTCAAGCCCCGGCTGTTGCCGAGGGCGTCAACAAAGGCGCCCCGGCTGTTGCCGCGGGTGTTCAGCAACCGAGCCCCGGCGCCTTAGCGGCGGGCTCGGGGGAGACTCCAGCAGCCGCGGCGAAGGTAGCTCGCCCGCGCGGCACGGGCTCGCTTACCCAACGGATGATCGTCATTGCGACCGTGTGGATCAGCATTCTGCTGTTCGCCGGAGGCTTCGCGCTCGATCGGGTGTTGACCGGCAGCCTGGTGCGCAACTTCGACGCGCAACTGGAATATGTCGTCAACGCCATGATCGCGGCGTCAGAGATCGGGCCGGAAGGTGAAGTCCGGTTCAACCGCCCGCCCGCCGACCAGCGCTTCATCGAGCCTAACAGCGGCCTCTACTTTCAGGTATCGGGCATCGGCGCCGACACCTTCCCTTCCCGCTCGCTGTGGGATCGGCGCCTGCAGGTCAAGGACAGCTACTTTCATATCGAGCCGCACTTCTACGACACACAGGAGTTCAACGACGAGCCGCTGCGCATCGTCGAGCGCGACGTGATCCTGCCCGGCTCCGAAACCCGCTGGCGATTTCAGATCGCGCAAAGCCGTGAAAGCGTCGACGGCCAGATCAGGGAACTACGCACCACGCTGATCTGGAGCTTCGCGGTGCTCGGCCTCGGTCTCGTCATCCTGGCCGCGCTACAAACTTTTTACGGATTGTGGCCGCTTCGCCGTGTTCGCAGCGAGGTGATGGCGATCCGCTCCGGCGCCAAGACACGCATCCCCGACCAATTCCCCGATGAGATCCGCCCGCTGACCGATGAGATCAACCAGCTGCTAGCCCACAACGAAGCGCAGGCGGAGGAAGCCCGCCGCCACGCCGGCAACCTCGCTCACGCCCTCAAGACCCCGTTGACCGTCATAACCAATGCCGCCACCGCCAAGGCGTCGGACCTCTCGGATACCGTCTGCCGCGAGGCAACCACCATGCGCCGCCAAGTGGACCACCACCTCGCCCGCGCCCGCGCGATCGGCCGCCGAGCCTCGGCTCAGGCCCGCTCCCCGGTGTGGGACAGCCTGACCGCCGTGCAGCGCGCGGTGGAGCGGATGTACGACGGGGTGGCGGTGGACGTTGCCGGCGACAAGACCGCCGAAGTCCGGGTCGAGCGCCAGGACCTCGATGAGATGCTCGGCAACCTGGTCGAGAACGCCGCCAAGTACGGCAACGGACGCGTATTCGTGACGGTGGAACGGGTCGGCGCCAACGTCGAACTCGCCGTCGAGGACGACGGTCCCGGCATCCCGGCCGAGCAGCGGGCCGAGCTATTCACTCGCGGCAAGCGGCTCGACACCACGGGCAAGCCGGGCACGGGCCTGGGCCTCGCCATCGTCCGCGATGTCGCCGAGATCTACAATGGCCGAGTGGCCCTGGAGGAGAGCGAAGACCTCGGCGGCCTGCTGGCACGGCTTGGCCTGCCGGCCGGCTAAGCTTTGCCGGCCTGGGAACTTGCCCGCCCACCTCCCACCCCCTACCTCGCCAGCGTGACCGCTTCCCTCCACCCGCTCCACCCCGGCCGGCCGCCTTCGCTCGACCCGCTGATTGCCCTCACCGCCGCCGGCATGAACTCGGTCAACGCGGTCGTGCTCGATCGCATGCAGTCGGAAGTAACGCTTATTCCCGAGCTCGCCGGTCATCTGATCGCGGGCGGCGGCAAGCGGATGCGGCCGATGCTGACGCTCGCCAGTGCCGCGTTGTGCGACTACCCCGGCAGCCGCCACCACAAGCTCGCGGCAGCCGTGGAGTTCATTCACACGGCCACTCTGCTGCACGACGACGTGGTCGACGGTTCGGGGATGCGCCGCGGCAAGCGCACCGCCAACCTCATCTGGGGCAATCCGGCGAGCGTGCTGGTCGGCGACTTCCTGTTCTCGCGCGCGTTCGAGCTGATGGTTGAGGACGGCAGCCTCAAGGTCCTCCGCATCCTGTCGCACGCCTCCGCCGTCATAGCCGAGGGCGAGGTCGACCAGCTCACTGCCCAGCGGCAGATCGGCACCAACGAGGACAAGTATCTGCGGATCATCCAGGCCAAAACCGCCGCCCTGTTCGCTGCCGCCTGCCGCATCGCGCCAGTGGTGGCGGAGGCGGGTGAGGAGGCGGAGTTGGCGCTTGAGAGCTACGGTCGCAACCTCGGCATCGCCTTTCAGCTAGTCGACGACGCGATCGACTACACCAGCGATGTCGGCACCTCCGGCAAGGGTCTCGGCGACGATTTTCGCGACGGCAAGATGACCCTGCCGATCATCCTCGCCTACGCCCGCGGCTCGGAGGCGGATCGCGAATTCTGGCGCTCGGCGGTGGGCGGCGATCGGAGCACGGACGCAGATCTGTCGCATGCGATCGGCCTGCTCCGCGACACCGAAGCGCTCAGCGACACGTTGGATCGCGCCCGCGTCTACGGGCGCCGTGCCGTCGATGCGCTCGCCCTCTTTCCCGGCGGCAAGGCCAAGGCCGCCCTGACCGAAGCCGTCAGCTTTGCGGTGGCCCGCGCCTACTGAACTCGCCCGCTCCTGAGCAGGTAACAATTCATCTCGATGATCGGCACCTGTCCCGGGTGCACCGGGAACAGTCCCGCTAGATCGAACCCGTCCGCTTCATAGACCTTCAGGGCCTCGGCCATCGTCGGGCTGTCGCTGTAAATTCGCTTGAGCGACAACTCACACTGAATGCCGGTCAACCGCTCGTGCACTCCGGATGCGCCGCGGAACACCTCGAGGTCGAAGCCCTGCGTGTCGGTCTTGAGGAACGGCCGCTTGAAGCCATGCACTTCCTGGCATCGCGGCAGCAACTCATCCAGCCGCTCGACGTCGACTTCGCTCGAGCCAACCACCACGTTCAAACCGTCATACTCGACCGTTTCGTCGACTGAGGGCTGCCGCAGCGAGTCGAAAACGGAGACTTTCATCCGATTGAGGACGAGTTTGTCGCGCACCTGCCCAAGTGCCAGGTTGAAGACGTGCCAACGAGCGTCCGCTTGGCTGGCAGCCTTCAGCCGTTCGAAAGTGTCCGGTG
>CADCWB010000134.1 GCA_902806295.1 uncultured Sphingomonas sp.
GCCGACGGCGAACCGCGACGCGCCGCCGGCTAGCGGATCGCCTTCGACTTCAGCAGTCGGGGTGCAAGCGTCAAGGCAGCAAGTATTGGCCAGCGCCGTTGCCAAGGCTTCAACTGGAAATCGGTACCGGCGTGGCGATTGATCTTCCAGACGATGTAGTCGGCTCCGCCCGCATAAGTCGCAGTGGCCTTGGCCAGGCGAAGCACCGAAAGAGCCTTTCCTTCCACCCGGCGCCGTGGCCAACCGGCGTGCCGTCGACGGCTCTCGGCCCGAGCGGCGGCCAGTGCCGGAGCAGTGAAGCGGCGGTAGCGTTCCGGGTCGGCATCGACCACGGAGCCGGCCCTTCCCTTCTTCTCCGCACGCAGCTCTGCGGAGTAAGTCAGTGCGAACGCTGCTCGCCACAGCTCGAGCGGCGGCTGATCGTTGGGCAGCGAAGCTAGCGCAGCGCTGAGCAGGGTCGGTGCGGCGCGGGCGACAGCGGCCACCGCCCTGGCCTCCGCCGCGATGTCCGACGACCAGACCAAGCGTGATGGCTGAGCGAACCGCGCCCATACCGAAACGCTGCGCGTTTCCGGCCCATTGAGGCGATGGAAATCGGCCTCGCTTAGGACCGCATATTTCGCGCGTAGCCCGCCATGCTCGAAGGGAAAGACGTTGGGCGGCAGCACACGATTTGCCGCAGCGAGCCAGCGCTTGCCGTAGGCCGAGCGATAATCGGCGACGATCAGGTAGAAGTCGAGCATCAGCCCGTCGAGCTGTTGCTCCCTGAGGCAGGAGCCATAGAACAGCACGGCTCGACTAGCGGCGCCGTGGCGTGCCGCGATCGCCGCTGCCATCGCCGACACTTGCGGACTGACCGGGTGACGAAGCTCGGCGGCAACCAGATCACGAAGTTGACTCATGCCGGTCTTAAGCGGCGAGGCGCACGAACGACAAGGGCTGAGCGCGCGACAGGTGAATGGGGCGGCCCGTCATCGCCGTGAACGTCTCACCATCGAGAATAACGTCGGAGCGATCGCCGGCGATGCTGATCTCGTCCGCTTCCTCGACATGGACGCCACGCAACTTGCGCTGGCCCAACCGGCCGGCGATGCCCGCGACCAAGCCCCGGATCATTGAGCCGGGGCGCTGCTCGATCGCTATCATCTTGAGAGTCCCCCGGCGCTCACCCTGCATCTCGCTGCCGAGCAGCAGCTTCTCCAGCGTGGTCACGGCCAGCAGGGCGAAGCGGCCACTAAGCTGATTGCCGCGCGGCACCGACACCTGCAACTCCTGCGGCTCAGGAGGAAGGAAGCCAGCCTTCCACCCCAGCAGGCCGCGAAGCATCACCGCGACGGCGGTGATGAAGTGGCTGAAGCCGTTCGGGAGACCGAGCGGGTAAATGCGGTTGCGGCAGTAAAGCATGGTGTCGGCAAGTCCGGCGCCACCAAGAAACATTCCAATCACGGGGTGCTGCGCCTCGGGACCGCAGCGCAGCGCGATCAGTTCTCGCTGGACCAAATGCGGCGCAAGGTCGCTCTTGGCCAGCTGCAGGAAGCGCTCGAGCGCCACGATCGGGTCGCCTTGCGCGCCGAGGTCTAGCGCGATCAGGTTGGTTTTCCCGTTCGGTAGTACGGCGACAGGGGGAATGCAGTCACCGAAATGACCGCCATTATGCAGCTCGGTAAGGGCCCCCTGAACCGTGCCGTCCCCGCCGTTGATCACGAGCAAGCGCGGCCGAATGCGAGCGATAGTCTCTAACGCCTCGCCGATCTGCTCCGCCTTTTCAACTTCGTAATGGAAGATGTCGGGGTGCTCGGCGCAGAACGCCCGGATCTTGGGGAGTTGCAGCAGGTTGCCGGTGCTGCGCGGATTGGACAACAGGGCAATGCGGCCGGAGCTCATGCCTGCTCCTCATCCGGGGTACAGGTCGCCGCGCTGCCCGATAACACCCCAAATTTCCGCATGTTTTTCGTCATCGGCGCGCTATAAGCCTCGATCGAGCCTGGCCGGGAGTTCACTCAGCCTTCCCTTGTCCCTTGGCCCCTGTTTACGGCCAAATCATGGTGTTACAGCGACTTATTGTGCGCAGCCTGACGCTGATCGACCGCTACATCGCCCGCAGCGTCGCCATTCCGCTGCTAGGCACCCTGCTGCTCGCGGCCATGCTGCTCGTGCTCGACAAGATGCTGCGGCTGTTCGACTTCGTGGTGAATGCGGGTGGACCGGTAAGCGTGGTCTGGCGCATGTTGGCCAACTTGTTGCCGGAATACTTCGCCCTTGGCATTCCGATTGGCCTGATGCTGGGCATCCTGCTTGCCTTTCGCAAGTTGGCGATGAGTTCGGAGTTGGATGCCCTTCGCGGCATCGGCACCGGCTTTGGACGCTTGCTGCGGGTTCCTTATCTGTTCGCTTTCACCCTGCTGCTGTTGAACTTGTTCATCGTGGGCTGGCTGCAGCCCTGGACCCATTATGGCTACGAGCGGCTGCGGTTCGACCTCCGCTCCGGAGCCTTGGGCGCCAGCCTAAAGGTCGGAGAATTCAACACCCTTTCCAAGCGCTTCACCCTAAGGATCGATCGCTCGGAGCGGAAGGGAACGCAACTTCACGGCATCTTCGTGCAAGTCGACGACAAGTCGGGGACCAGCATCGCGGCCACGGCGGAGCATGGCCGGTTCCTGTCGACCGATGATCCCGACACGATCCTGTTCCGGCTGGAACGCGGTCGTCTGATCCAGGCGAATACGAAGTTCACCACTCCCCGCACGCTTGCCTTCGAGAGCTACGACCTACCAATCAACCTGCCGCGGGTCGATAGCTTCCGGGCGCGTGGCGATGCCGGCGACGAGGTCGACGAGAAGACGCTGCCCGAGTTGCTGCGCGATTCCTATGGTGGCGGAACCTCCGGGGAAGCTAACCTTGCCGCCCGGTCCAACCTCCACTTCCGAATGGTCGAGGTTGCGATGATGCTGTTGCTGCCGCTGCTGGCGGTAGCGCTGGCGGTGCCACCCAAGCGAAGCGCTTCGTCGCTTGGCATCTTCGTCGGCATCGTCATGGTGGTCGCCTACCACAAGATCAATCAATGGGCCGAGAGCGCCGGAACTCAGGGTCGCCTGCCACCTGAACTTGCGTTGTGGCTGCCTTTCCTGCTGTTCGCCGCGCTGATCGTGTGGATGTACTGGACGATCGCCCGCAAGCCCGGTGGCCAGCCGATTGGCGCTCTCGAGCGCGCCGCCAGTCGGGCCGGCAAGGCGATCGGGCGACTGCTTCCGCAGTTCGGCCGTGGTGCGGAGGCCGGCGCATGATCAACCTCAACTTCTTCCCGTCCCGGCGACTGGCATTTTATACCGTTAAACTGTTCCTGACCCGCAGCCTGGCGGTACTGCTTGCGCTGGTGCTCGTGCTGATGACGCTCGACTTGCTTGGGGAGAGCGGCAAGATCCTGGCGGTGCCAGGCAACGGCGAGCCCGAGTTGTGGCGCTATGTTTCGCTGCGGGTGCCGATGCTGATCAGCCGTTTCCTGCCCTTCGCGGTTCTGCTTGGGACGCTGATCACCTTCACGACGCTGAACCAGAACAGCGAAGTCATCGCCATGAAGGCGGCCGGCCTGAGCGCTCATCAAATCCTTGCCCCGCTTATGGTCACCAGCCTGCTGGTGGCGGCGGCGGCCTTCGCGTTCAACGAGCGCGTGGTCACCAAAGCGACCCGGACCGTGACGGCCTGGGACGAAAATGATTATCGCCCGTTACCGCCTGAAAGCGGGGTACGCGGCAATGTCTGGGTGATGGCGGGCGAAGACCTGGTCCGGGCGCGTCTGGTGGCGGGCAACGGCGCCGGCACCCGGCTTGAGCGGGTCGAGGTTTACGAGCGAGAGGCGAACGTGATCAGCCGCGTGATCCGCGCCGAGCGGGGCCGGCCAGAGGCCGGCGCCTGGCTGTTGCAGAACGTGGAGGTCTATACCCCCGAGATGAACCTGTCCCGCCGCCTGCCCGAGTTGCGCACGCTGGAGGGAGTGGAGCCTGGCCGGCTGACCCTGGCCAAGGTCGATCCGGAATCAACCGACTTCCTTACCCTGCAGGGCACGCTGGACGAGCTGCGGGCGGCCGGGCGGCCAACGGCGGAAGTGGAGGCCGGATTGTGGCACAAAGTTTCCAGCCCGCTCTCCATCCTGCTGATGCCCCTGCTGGCTGCGGTGGCCGCATTCGGGCTGGCACGATCGGGCAAGACATTGCTGCGCGCGGTGACCGGCATGGCCTTGGGATTCGGCTTCTTCGTGGCTGACAACTTCAGCCTGGCGATGGGGAACGTCGGCGCCTACCCGCCGCTGCTAGCGGCTTGGGCTCCCTTCTTGCTGTTCTTGCTGATCGGCGAGACCGTCCTGATCCGGAGCGAGGAATAAGCCGCCGTTCAGGCAATCAGGGTAGATTGATCTCTTATGTTGTCACTTCTTCTGCTCACCGCTGCCGCATCGGCGCCGCAGCCCGCTCGCAACTGGACCCAGACAGTGGTCAGCACGCCGGTCGGCTGGCAGGTCGGCAACCCGTCTGCCGGGCTCAAGCTGGTGGAATATGGGTCTCTGAACTGTCCGCATTGCGCGCATTACTCGGCTTTCGCGACAACGCCGATCATGGCTGCGGTTAAGGCGGGGCGGGTCAGCTTCGAGTATCGGCCGTTTCTGATCTTCCCGCATGACGTGGCCGCGACGCTGATCGCCCGGTGTGTTCCGGCGGGCAGGCGCTTCTCGTTCATCGAGAGCTATTATCGGGCGACGGGCGGCTTCACCGACAAGTTGCGTGCTGCCGACCCAGCGAGCCTGAAGGCGGAGAGCATGGCGGCGACCAACCGACGGCTGGTCGCGGTTAGCGGAATGGCGCCTTTGGCTGCCCGCTTCGGCCTGAGCCCGGCCGCCACCAACCGCTGCGTGTCCGATCCGGCCGGCATGGCCTGGGTTCAGGCGGCTTACAGTAAGGCCAAGGCAGCAGGTGTGAAGGGCACGCCGGCATTTCTGATCAACGGCGAGCGCGTACAGTTCGACAACGCCGAGGAGCTCGCCGCACTGTTGAAGTAAGCTCGGGAGCCTAGCGGCCCAGCGTGCTGCGCGCGAGGCGCACGACGAGCGGCGTAAGGGCCCGGTGGTTGGTCGCATGGAATGCACTATCCTCGCCCAGCGCGGAGTTCAGCCGGCGATGCGCCTCACCCAGGTTATGGTACGGCACGCCCGGTAGCAGGTGGTGCAACGCATGGTAGCGCAGGCCGACCGGCGCCCACAGCGCAGGCAGGGTCGCGGGCGGGGGCACGTTGACGCTATCGAGGTATTGCGCGGTCACACTCATCGGCTCGCCGTCGTTCTCCCACAAGTGCGCGACGAGGGTACGGACCTGGTTGAGGAACAGCACGCCCGCCGCGACGGCGAGGAAGATCGCAAATTCGCGGAGTGGCACAATGCCGGTTGCGGCGAGCGTGACCAGCGTCAGCGCCCAGACGCTGCAAGCCGCTTCCTGCCACGCCCATTGGCGCCGGAACTCGCCCTCGGGCGCGCGCCGGCGAAAGTGCGGATTGATCTGCAGCCCCGAATAGCGTGCCACCACCAGTGCTCGCAGCCGCGACGACAGCAGCGACAAGGGCGCGGCAAGAGCGAAGCGAGCGATCAGCAGAAGGGGAGCCAGCGCGGCGAAGACCAAGAACAAGGGCAGAGTCCATGGCTTCATAAGCGCCAGTGGCAAATACTCAGGGTCCTCGCTGGTGCCGTAACGGGTCTTGGCGTGGTGAAGATTGTGCACGCCTTCGTAGAGAAAGGAGGGCACCAGCAGCGGCACGCCGATAAGGATGTTCCACGCCAGCCGGAAGTGCGGCAGCTGGCTGTGCTTGATATGCGTGATCTCGTGGATGAAACTGCCTGCCCGATATAGCGCAAGCACGCTGACGAGGCCCGCGACCACCATGTCGCGCGCCGAGCTGGCAAGCAGCGCCGCGCCAAGCGCCAGGTAGCCGAGCAGCGCCGAGCCGATGAGATCGGCCCAGTAGATGCGCGGGTTGGGTCGGTTCAGATCGCGCGTCAGGTCGGCCGCGGCGCGCAGCATAGCCCGGTCGTCGGCGCTGCTCGCAGGTCGCAGGTGCGGCGACATAGGCTGGTCGGCGGCCCGTGCAAAGCCGCCCAAGGGCATGGTGAGGTCGTTCATGGGAGGTGAAAAAATAGGTAGGGAATGGGGCGGCAACAAGGCGGGGGTCGCCTTTTACGCACCGCCGCTCGATTGGGAGCCGAAGCCGTCCGCGCCCGCCGTTTACTTGATGGCGCGAGCCGTTCGCGCGCGCCGCATATCGCGCCCGCCGCTTGGTGGGCAGCGCGACGCGCCAGCGCGCGGCGCTCAATTCACGGCGCGGAGCCGTCCGTGGCCCTGGGGTTTGCGAGCCACTTCCACAAGCTCGGCGACCCGGGCGGCGAGGTCGGCTTGGCGGAAGGGCTTGGCGAGCCGCGGGATGTCGCACGGCAGGTCTTCGCCCGCGTTGGCGTAGCCGGTCACGATTAGGACCGGGAGGCGATTGCCGGTGCTGCGCAGTTCCTTGACCAGCGCGGCGCCCGACATGGCGGGCATCAGATAATCCGAGACGATGATATCGACCTCAAGCCCACCCCGCAGCGCGGACAGCGCCTGGGCGCCCGATGCGACCTCGACCACCGAATAGCCGAGGTCACGCAGCATGTCCCCGGTTGCCGCCCGCACCAATTCCTCGTCGTCGACCAGCAGCACCGCCGTGCCGCGGCGAGCAGCGATCGGCTCGGCGTCGGTGCGAACGGCCGCGCTGCTATTCTTGTCGGTCGCCGGCAGCCACACCTCGATGGTGGTGCCCTTGCCGGGTTCGCTGGACAGGCGGAGAGCGCCCCCGGATTGCGCCGCGAGACCGTGGACCATCGAGAGCCCCAGACCGGTGCCCTTGCCGATGCCCTTGGTCGAGAAGAACGGCTCGATCGCGCGGGCCAGCGTCGCCGCATCCATGCCGGTACCGGTGTCGGCGACAACAATGCGGACGTAGGCGCCAGCGTTAAGTCCCAGCGTGTTGCGGTGATCAACGGTTGTGGTGCCGGCCGCGATCGTCAGCTTGCCGCCGGCCGGCATGGCATCGCGGGCGTTCACCGCCAGGTTCAGGAGAGCCAACTCAAGTTGATTAGGGTCGACCTGCGCGGCCGAGAGGTGGCGCGGGACGTCGACCACTACCTCGATCGTGGGTCCCAGCGAGCGGCGGACGAGCTCAACCATGCCATCGATCAGCGCGCCGGTATCGACCGGACGCGGCTCAAGAGTCTGGCGCCGGGCAAAGGCTAGCAACCGCTGGGTGAGCGTGGCGGCGCGTTCCGCAGCCTGCAGAGCCCCGCCAATCAGCCGGTCGGCCTTGGGATCGTCCGCCAGCCGCCGCCGGAGCAGGTCGAGGCTGCCGACAATCGGGGTCAGCAAATTGTTGAAGTCGTGGGCCACGCCGCCGGTCAACTGGCCGATGGTCTCCATCTTCGCGGCCTGTGCGAGCTGGGCATCCATATCCTTGCGGGCGGTGATGTCCGCGACCACGCCGGTCATCCGCAACGGTCGCCGCCGACCGTCATAATGGACGCGGCCCTTGGCCGAAATCCAGCGACGAGCGCCATCCGCGGCGTCGATCCGGCACTCGATGTCGAGCGTGCCCGACGCTGCCGCCGCGTCGAAGGCAGCCGCAACCGCGTCGCGGTCGTCGGCCACCACGTGACGGAGAAAGAGTTCACGTCCCCAGTGCGGCTGAAGCTCGGTATAGCCGAAGATCTCGTCATGGCGGAGCGAGCGCCGAGACGTATCGCGCAGCAGATCGAGGTCCCAGCTGCCCATGTCCGACGCGTCCAAGGCGAACTCCAGGCGCTCGCGCGCGGCCTCAAGCTGGTGGGTCCGCTCGGCGACCGATTGCTCCAGCGTGTCGGCGAACGCACGAACCTCATATTGGCGGCGCCGGGCCTTGAGGGCGGAGCGCAGTGCCCCGACCATGGCATCGGCATGGAGCGGACGTTCCAGCAGTACGACGTTGCCGAGGCTGTCGAGGATCTCGGCCGCGAGCGGTCGCCGTGGCGCCTTGTCGCCATTGGCGAGCACGACGAACGGGAGGTCGGACCATTTCGGCTGGGACCTGACCCACTCGATCAATCCGGTGCGGTCCCCGGCCCCAAGCGCCTCCTCTGTCACGAGCGCCGCAGCGGCGCCTGTCACGAGCCCAGCCAACAGTTCATCCAGATCGCGGCAGATAACACAATCCACAGCGTGCTGACGCAGCAAATCGCACGCGATGGTGGCGTCCCGACCACGCGGGGCAAGGATAAGGACGCGACCTTCCACCCTCAGGTGTTCTCGGCCAGGTGGGCTGACTGAGTCGACCGCAACAGTGTCTCGCCGGAACCACGGAACGTCGGTACCCCGGTGAGCACACCCTGAAAGTCCCGCAAGGGCGCTCCGACCGTCAACCCACCTTCATCAATCTCGAACTCACGAATGGTGCGCTCGTGGCGGGTGGTGCGGGTCTTGATCACCGAGATCGCCTTGCGAACTTCGCCCCCCGCCTCGAAGAAGCGAAGTTGCACTACAGTGTCGGCGAGATAGCTCAGGTCGACGTCGGCGCGGATGTCGCCCATCACTCCGTGCTGGCCAAGGATGAGCAGCGAGACGACGCCGTGCTGCGCCAGGTAGCTCAGCAGTTCATGCATCTGCAGCACAAGGTATTGCTCTTCCGGCATGGCCTGGAGGTAGGCGTTCAGACTGTCGATCACGACGACTCTGGCGCCTTGCTCTTCGACGGCGGCCCGGACCAGGCCGGAGAACTCGCCCGGCGACAGCTCGGCCGGATCGATGCGGCGCACGTCGAGCTTGCCTGAGTCGATGAAGGGCTGAAGGTCCATCCCGAGGGAGGCCGAGCGAGTGAGCAAGGTGGGCAGCCGCTCATCGAAGAGGAAGTAAGCGGCGCTTTCGCCCCGCTTCAGCGCCGCGACCATGCATTGAACCACCGTGGTCGTCTTGCCGACGCCCGCGGGACCGCTGAGGAGTGTCGCGGTGCCGGGTACAAGCCCGCCGCCCAACAATTCGTCGAGCGCATCGGAGCCGGTAGTGAAGGCGTCGGCGCCAAATGGAGCATGATGCTCGGCCGCAACCAGCCGCGGGTAAACGCACAGCCCGCCCTGCTGGATCGCGAAATCATGGTAGCCGCCGCGGTATTGCATGCCCCTCATTTTGACGATGTGCAGGCGGCGCCGCTGCGCGCCGAACCCAGACAGGGTCTGTTCCAGCGAGATCACGCCATGCGCGATGCTGTGCAGTTGAAGGTCGGCGCCGTCGGCCGTCTTGTCGTCGAGCACCAGTACGGTGCAGCTGCGGGTCGAGAAGAAATGCTTCAAGGCGAGGATCTGGCTACGGTAGCGCAGCGGGTTTTGAGCCAGCATTCGCAGTTCGGACAGGCTGTCGAGCACCACCCGAGCCGGCCTTGCCTCGTCGACCTTGGCCATGATGCTGCGGACGGTTTCACCAAGTTCGACTTCGCTGGGATGAAGGAGGGTCTGCTCCTGATCGTCGCCGAACCCACCTTCGGGAACCAGCTAGAACAACTCAATCGGAACAAGCGACCAGTCGTGGGTGGCGGACACCGCACGCAGTTCAGCCTCGGTCTCCGACAGGGTCACATACAGCCCCTTATCGCCCACCGCCGCTCCGGCCAGAAGGAAGGCAAGGCCGAGAGTCGTTTTTCCGGTCCCGGGCGTGCCTTCCACCAGGTACAGTCGGTCTGGCGTCAGTCCGCCGCCAAGGATGTCGTCCAGCCCTGCAGTGCCGGTACCGGCGAGTGCTGCGGCCTGATCGAGTGCTTCCATTGGCTAACCTTCATCCGTGTTGTTCAGGGGAGAGTGCACGATGTCGGCTTGGTTCGTTACCAAAACCAACACGACGCATGCCTTGGGGACCGCTTCTATCGTCTTCAACGCGTTGGGAGAAGAATTTGTTGCTCGCTTATGCGTCGTTTGAAGGCAGCCCGCCGACGTGAGCACGACCCGCAAGTTGGTAGGGAGCGAGCATTCGCAACTGATCCTGCGCCCGAATGTTGGCGCTGGGTGCCGCGTTATTTCTTCGACCTCCACAACGACATGGACGTGCTCGACCCTGAAGGCCGCGAATGCCCCGACTTGGCAGCCGCGAAGGACAATGTTCTTAAGGAGGCGCGGGCCATGCTCCAGGCCAGTATCGGGGAGACCGGCAAAATCGACCTGCGACACCATATCGACGTTCGTGATGAGTCCGGCGCGGTGGTCCACGTCCTTCATTTCGAAGATGCAGTGACGGTTTGGCGTGGGCGCGACATGATCAGTGAGCCACCAACTGGAGTTTAGCTGAACCTTGTTGGTTAATCTTACTTGACAGCGTAACGCTGTTCTGGTACTCACCAGCAAATCGAAAAGCATAGCCGCGAGCCGCAAGGCCTGCGGCTTTTTTGTTGCCTGGCGGGAGGAGCGGATGAGCGGAGCAAGCGAGGACAGGTTTATCAGCCCCGGCAAGGGCCGGCTGCTGCAGGTGCGCAAGGATGGTGAGCGCTACTTCACCTTCGCCAAGCAGATGGTGTTCCTGGATCACTTCGCGGCGACCTGCAACGTCACCATGGCGGCCGCCGCGGCGGGGGTCGACATGCGGACCGTGTACCGGCTGCGGCGGCGCGACGAGGCGTTCCGCGAAGCGTGGCGGATTGCACAGGATCAAGGCTACGCCGCCCTGGAGGCTGAGCTGGTGCGCCGGGCGCGGGCCATGCTGGACGAGATGGATGCCGATGAGGCGGCGGGCCGATCACTGTCGGGGATGGACGCCAAGCTGGCTCATGCCTTGCTGCAACGGCATCAGCAGAACCTCGGCCGAGCGCCGGGCGACATTCTGCCTCGTCGGTCGGACCTGGCCGAGGCGACCAAGCGGCTGGAGAAGGTCATGGCGCGCATGCATCTGTTGGCCAACGAGCCCGGCGTCCCCGGCGACGGTGCCGAATGAAGGAGCATATCGCGCTGCTGCGCCGGCTGGCGCGCGCGCCGGAGGAGGTGCGGATGAAGGTCTGGTCCGACCTGTCCCCGGCCGATGTTCGTGCCTTTACCTACGCGTGGGACTGGCAGGCGCTGGAGAAGCAGAAAGAACCGCCGGGCGACTGGCGGGTATGGCTGCTGCTGGCGGGGCGCGGGTTCGGGAAAACACGCACCGGTGCCGAGTGGGTGCTGCAGCTCGCCCGCGACCATCCGCAGGCGCGGATCGCGCTGGTCGGAGCAACGGTGGAGGATGTCGACCGGGTGATGGTCTGGGGCGAAAGCGGGGTCATCGCCTGCTCCCCGCCCAACGAGGAGCCGAAGTGGGTCCGCTCGCGCGGGGTGCTGTGCTTCCCCTCCGGAGCGGAGGCGCAGGCCTTTTCGGGGGCGCACGGCGATGGGCTGCGGGGTCCGCAGCACCACTTCGACTGGGCCGACGAACTGTGCAAATGGCGCGACGCGGAAGCGACCTGGGACAATCTGATGCTGGGCATGCGGCTGGGGGACCGGCCACGGGTGCTGGTGACCACCACTCCCGGCAAGGGCAAGCTGTTGAAACGGATCAAAGCGGAGCCGGGGATCGTCCTGCGGCGTGGACGGACGCGCGACAATCTTCATCTGCCGCCGGCGTTCCTGGCTGCGGTCGAGGCGGCCTATCGGGGAAGCCGGCTGGGGCGGCAGGAGCTGGACGGGGAAGAGCTGGAGGAAGCGGACGGCGCGCTGTGGACCCGCGACCTGCTGGAGCAATGCCGGTCGGGGCCGCGGCCGTGGGGCTGCACGCGGGTAGTGGTCGGGGTCGATCCCCCGGCCAGCACCACGGGCGATGCGTGCGGGATCGTGATCTGCGGGCTGGCCGGCGACGGGCGCGGCGTGGTGCTGGCCGATGCGAGCTGTTCGGGCGAGCGGCCGAGCGGGTGGGCGCGCAAGGTGGTGGCCGCGGCGGACAGCTGGGGCGCCGAGCGGGTGGTGGCGGAAGTCAACAATGGCGGCGACATGGTCAGCGAGGTGCTGCGCTCGGTGGCGCCGATGCTGGCCGTGAAGCAGGTGCGCGCCAGCCGCGGCAAGGTCGCTCGGGCGGAGCCGGTGGCGGCGCTGTTCGAGACCGGCAAGTGCGCGTTGGGGGGCATGTTCCCGGAACTGGAGGACGAGCTGACGGGCTTTACGGCGGGCGGCTATGTCGGGGGTGGCTCGCCGGACCGGGCGGACGCCATGGTCTTGGCGCTGACGGAGTTGATGCTGACCACCAGCGGGGTGCCGCTGCTGCGCTCGCTCTAGGCGGCGGGCCGGGTGATTGCTACGCCCCGCCCCCATGAGCCTCTCGATCCGCGCGGTGCAGACCGCCGCCGACCGCCGCCGCTTCGTCGACCTGTTATGGCGGGTCTATGCCGATGATCCGCACTGGGTGCCGCCGCTGAAGAGCGAGGAGTTGGCGCTGATCGATCCCAAGCGCAACCCGTGGTTCGAGCATGCCCGCGCGCAGCTGTGGCTGGCCGAGCGCGACGGGCAGGTCGTCGGGCGGGTCAGCGCGCAGGTCGACGAGCTGGTGCTCGAGCACATGGGGGCGGGCACCGGGCAGATGGGCATGCTGGAGGTGCTGGACCCGGAGGCGGCTGCGGCCTTGCTGCGGACGGCCGAAGATTGGCTGCGGGCGCAGGGCATGACGCGGGCGCTGGGGCCGATCAGCCTGTCGATCTGGGACCAGCCGGGGCTGCTGGTCGAAGGCTATGACGAGCCGCCGACCGCCATGATGGGGCACCATCGGCGCGAGTATCGCGGGTGGGTGGAGGCGGCGGGCTATGTAACCGCCAAGGACCTGTACACCTACGCGCTCGACATTCGGGTCGACATGCCGCCGATGATCAATCGGCTGGTGGAGGCCGGCGGGCGCAACCCGCGCATCCGGGTTCGGGCGGTGGACAAGAGCCGCTTCGACCAGGAAGCGGCGGTGATCCTGGGGCTGCTGAACGACGCTTGGTCGACCAATTGGGGGTTCGTGCCGCTGACCCCGGCCGAGATCGCCTATGCAGGCAAGAAGCTGAAGCCGATTATCTTCGAGGAGCTGGTCTACATCGCCGAGGTGGATGGCGAGCCGCGCGCGTTCATGATCACCATTCCCGATATCAACGAGTTGATCCGCGACCTCGACGGGCGCCTGTTTCCGCTCGGCTGGGCGAAGCTGCTGTGGCGCCTGCGCAAGCCCCGGGTGACGCGGGTGCGGGTGCCGCTGATGGGGGTGGCGAAGTCACTGCAGGGATCCCGCATGGCCGGGCAGCTGGCGTTCATGCTGATCGAGCGGTGTCGGAAAAACTCGATCGAGCACTTTGATGCGACCCACGGGGAGATCGGCTGGGTGCTGGAGGATAATGGGGGGATGTTGAGCATCGCCGAGCTGCCCGGCGCC
This sequence comes from uncultured Sphingomonas sp., assembly GCA_902806295.1. Lineage (GTDB taxonomy): Bacteria > Pseudomonadota > Alphaproteobacteria > Sphingomonadales > Sphingomonadaceae > Sphingomicrobium. The sequence goes on from CADCWB010000134.1 coordinate 13,431, forward strand.
CAGCGGAACAAGGTGTACCGGGTCTATGAGAAAGCGCTCTAGCGCGGCTGGCGGGTGAAGCGGACGCCCGAGCGGTTGCCGATCGACCAGCGGACCTGGCCGGTCAGCGTGCCGATGCGCGGGACGTGGAGCGTGACCGCCTCGCCGATCCGGTAAACTCCGGTGACGCAGCAGCCGTCGAGAGACAGGTCGCTGACGACGTTGGCGCTCGTTGTGCCGTCGGCGCGGGTGAGCCGCGCGTCGAGGCAGACGGGATGGCGCGCCCGCCGGTCGGGCGAGGCGGGTTTGAGTTTCGGGTCCACCTAGCCGAATTAACCGGAGGCGGATGAAGCGCCGGTTGCCCGATCTGGTTGGCGGCTGGTTAACCCTAGCGGCGAATGCGGCCGTCGAGAGGGTGCATGCCGATCGGAGTCCAGGTGCGCGGACCGGTGTCGGTGCGGAAGGGGGCGAGCTTGTCGCTGCCCTTGGCAGGCGGGCCGACCAGGAAGGCGGCGGAGGAGCGGCCATCCATGCTGCCGGCGCGATAGCCGACGTTGAAGGCGAGCACCGGCACCACGACCTGGCCGCCCCCCGCCGCATATTCCCGGAACGCGCCGCGGGCCATGCGAACCACCGGCTGCAGGGGCAGGCTGTCGAGCGGGGCCAGCATTTCCGCCGCCGCTGCCGCTCCGTCCTGGCGCGCGAAGAAGGTCGCCAGCTCGGCATCCTGGGTGGAGCCGGCGTTCAGCACCAGCGCCTCGATGGCGATATTACGAGCGGGCACGCTGCCGCTGTTGGTGAGCAGCAAGTCGAGGTGAAGCTGAAGCTCTTTCTCGGTGAGCACCACGGCGCGCACGGAAAGGTCGCAGTCGAGCCAGGCGCGCAGGCGGGTGGAGACAATGCCGCCGCCGGGAACGGGTGCGGCTGCGGGAGCCGGGGCCGGCTGCGGCGCAGCGGGAACCGGGAGCGGAGTAGCGGGCGGAGGCTCGGCCGTAGCCCCGGCGAACGCCAGGCGGCCAGGGTCGACCTGTTGGCTCGAGCGGCGGCGCAGGAACCACCAGCCGGCAGTGGCCAGTGCAGCTAGCGCAGCAAGCCACGGCAGGTAGCTGGGCAAGCCTCCCGCCGCTGGGTCGGCCACCGGGTCCGGCACGAACGGTGTGAGCTCGGGAGCCGAAGCGCTCGGCTGCGGCGCGGGCGTGGCCGGGCCGAAGTCGAAGCCTGGCTCGTCCTGCGCCGGAGCCGGAGGTGGCAAGGCAAGGCTGGCCGTTCCGGCCGGAGCGGTGGAATTGTTGGCCGGCCGGTTTGCAGCTGCGTCCGCTGCAGGGCGCTGGGCGGGCACCGGCCGGGGCAACGGGGCGGTCTCGGTCGCGGGGGACCGGTCGGCGGCTGCCGGCGGAGTTGCGGCGGGCGGCTCGGCCGGCGCCCCGCGATTGCCGCCGAGCGAGAAGTCGCGCAGCTGTTCGGGGCCGACGGTGCCTTCGCGCGGCGGTGGCGGTGGCGCGACGACATTGCTCTGCGCCCAGGCCGAAGTGGCGGACGACAGCATCAGCAACGGTAGCAACAGGCGCGACGCGCGGGGCACTGGTCTTGTTCAACCTCGTTGGCAGCCGGTGACCCCTGACAGGCGCCCCCGCGCCCGGACCGGCAATGTGGCGCGCCTCATGCCCGCTCGGACCCGTGGGAGCAAGAGGTGGCTCCGTTAACGGGCGTCGACCAGCACCAACTCGGCGTCTGCCTCCGCCTCGATGGTGAGCTTGGTCTCGCCGCTGATCGCCACGCCGTCGCGAGCGTTGGCCTCGACCCCGTTGATCCGCACCGTGCCGGACGGAACGAGGTAGAGGTGGCGCGCAGGATCGGCATCGAGGGTGATCGATTTGCCGCCCGCAAGGGTCGCACCGAGCACGCGCACATCCGCGTTGACCGTCAGCGCGCCGTCATTCGGGTCACCGCTGGCAAGCAGCTGGAAGCTGCCTTCCCGCGCATCCTTCGGAAATGGCATCGCGCCCCAGGAGGGGGGAGCCGAGCGCCGGTCGGTCTCGATCCAGATCTGGAACAGGGTCGTTTCCTCCCCTTCCAGATTATACTCGGCGTGGGTGACGCCGGTGCCGGCGCTCATCACCTGCACATCGCCGGCGCCGGTCCGGCCCTTGTTGCCGAGGCTGTCCTGATGAGTGATCGCGCCGGTGCGGACGTAGGTGACGATTTCCATGTCGCGATGGGGATGCGGCGGAAAGCCGGACTTGGCGGCAATCTTGTCATCGTTCCAGACGCGCATCTGGCCCCAGCCCATGCGGGCGGGATCGTGATAGCTGGCGAAGGAGAAATGGTGGCGGGCGTCGAGCCAGCCGTGGTCGGCGTGGCCAAGGCTGCTGAAAGGGCGAATGTCGATCATGGGGAGCAAGGTGGGACGGCGGCGCGGGTCCGCCAAGTGTCAGGCATGTGACCACGGGTTCGTCATCGCGAGGAGCGAAGCGGCGCGGCAATCCAGTGACCCACTCAGCACGAAGAACACTGGATTGCTTCGCTACGCTCGCAGTGACGAGACTTCCCGTAGCTGAAGAGCATAGTGAGCGGCCTTCTCCGCATAGTGGGCGGCCGAGGCGCGGAGCATCTGCTGCTCGTCCTCACTCAGCGAGCGGACGACCCGGGCCGGACTGCCGACGATCAGGCACCCGGGTTCGAACACCTTGGCTTCGGTGACCAGCGCCCCTGCCCCGACGATGCAGCGCGCACCGATGAACGCCCGATTGAGGATCCTCGCCCCCATGCCGATCAGAGCGCCATCGCCTACGGTGCAACCGTGGAGGATCGCCTGATGGCCGACCGTCACGCCAGCGCCAATTGTTAGCGGCGCGCCCGGATCGGAATGGCCGATGGCCCCGTCCTGGAAGTTGCTTTCTTCGCCGATGATGATCGGAGTGTTGTCGGCCCGGATCACCGCTCCGAACCAGACGCTGGCGCGTGTGTCAAGGCGAACGTCGCCGATCAGGTCGGCCGAGGGCGCGACCCAGGCATCGGGTGCAAGCGTAGGGCAGCGGTCATCGAGGGCATAAAGCGGCATGGTTCGAGGCTAGCCCATAGCGCTGCAACCGTCACCCGTGCCGATTTGGGATCACCATGAAAATCGCTTTTGTTCGCTCCCGTTAGAGGTTAGCGCGCGGCTATGCTGCAAGCAGTGCACCGAGACGACGCCGCCTTTCTGCGAAATGGCGGCGAGTGCGGAGAGTTGATCAGAGCTCGGGATTGGTCCGGCTCCCTTGGGCAGGTGGAGCAATGGCCGGGGAGCCTGAAAACCGTCACGGCGCTGATTCTCCGTTCACCCGTGGCCATGGTGATGCTGTGGGGCGCGGATGGCATCATGATCTACAATGACGCCTATTCCATCTTCGCCGGGAGTAAGCACCCTCAGCAGCTGGGGATGCCCGTGCGCGAGGGCTGGCCGGAGGTGGCCGAATTCAACGACCACGTGATGAAAGTCGGTCTGGCCGGCGGCACGTTGCAGTTCCGCCGCCAGGAACTGACCTTGTATCGAAACGACGGTCAGCCGGAGCAGGTCTGGATGGACCTCGATTATTCGCCCGTGACCAGCGACGATGGCGAGCCGGCGGGCGTATTGGCGGTGGTGGTCGAGACGACTGACCGAGTCCATGCCGAAGAACGGCTACGCGAGCGTGAAGAGCGGTTACGGTTCTTTGATCAACTCTCCGAAAGCCTGCGGGTGCTGACCCGGCCTGACGAGGTCATGGCCTGCACTGCGCGGCTGCTAGGCGAGCATTTGGCAGCGTCCGTGGTCGCCTATGCCGACATGGGCGAAGACGAGGATGTGATGAACATCCGCGGCGATTGGGCGTCCGATGGATCGCAGAGCATCGTTGGTACCTACTCGCTGACTACCTTTGGTCGCACTGCGAATACCGCGCTTCGGGCGAACCGACCGTTTATCACCTTCGACACGCTGGCCGAACTTGGGCCCGACGAAGGCCAGGCGCTGCTTGACCTTGGCCTGGGTGCGACGGTGTGCATGCCGTATTTGCGAGAAGGCCGGCTGACCGCGCTGATGGCCGTGCACCAAAAGGCGCCTCGTGAGTGGACCAACAACGAGTTGGGGCTGATCGCCGAGGTTGTCGATCGCAGTTGGGCGCATGTGGAGCGGGTGCGGGCCGAGGCCGTGTTGCGCGAAAGCGAGCAGCGGTTCCGCAACATGGCCGACAATTCGCCGATGATGATGTGGGTCACCGATCCGACCGGCCATTGCACCTACCTGAACCAGCGTTGGTATGAGTTCACCGGCCAGCAGCCGGGCGAAGGCGAGGGGCTGGGCTGGATACAGGCCGTGCATCCCGAAGATCGACCGCTGGCGGAGCGCGCCTTTCTGGAGGCGAACGCCGATAAGGAAGATTATAACGTCGAGTTCCGCCTGCGCCGGGCCGACGGCAGCTACCGCTGGACGATCGATGCCGCGGCCGCCCGCAAAGATGCCGACGGCAGGTTCATGGGCTACGTCGGATCGGTCATCGACATCGACGAGCGGCGTGAAGCGGAGGCCGCCATCCGGGACAGCGAACGACGCCTGCGGCTGGCGGCGACGGCCGCGAACATCGGCACCTGGGACTTGGATCCGGTTGCCGGCACGCTGAAGTGGGACGATCGTTGCAAGGCATTGTTCGGCCTCCCGCCCGATGCCGAAATCACCTACAATATATGGCTTGCCGGCTTGCACCCGGAAGATTGCGAAGCGGCGGACCGGGCCGTGCAGGACGCCTTGTCACCGGAAGGTTCGGGGTCCTTCTCCATCACCTATCGGACGATCGGAATTCAAGACCGGCAATTGCGCTGGATCAGCGCCAACGGCAGGGCAGTGTTCGAGCCTCATGGGGAGTCAAGGCGGGCCGTCCGCTTCATCGGCACGGTTATCGACATCACCGAGCGGAAGCGCGCCGAGCAGCATCAGCGACTGTTGATCGACGAGCTTTCCCACCGGGCCAAGAACCTGCTGGCGATCATCCAGTCGGTCGCGCAGCAGAGCTTCAAGGGAGCTCGTGAGCCCGCGGACATGCTACGCGCGTTCGAGGGGCGGCTGGGCGCGCTGGCTGCGGCGCATGGGATCCTGACGAGGCAGAAGTGGGAAGCGGCCCCAATTCGGCGGATCATCTGCGATACGATCACGGCGGTGAAGGCCGACGACGACCGGCTACAACTGGACGGTCCCGACCTGATGGTGCCGCCGAAGACCGGGGTGAGCCTGGCGATGGCGGTCCATGAGCTGGTCACCAACGCGGTGAAATATGGCAGCTTCAGCAACGAGCACGGCCGGGTGCTGATCAAGTGGCGGGTCGACGAAGGGCGGCTGAAGCTCGCCTGGCGCGAGGAAGGTGGGCCGCCGGTGGTCGCGCCCGAGCGGCGTGGATTCGGCAGCCGAATGATCGAGCGCGGATTGGCGGCGGAACTTGGCGGCGCGGTTCGGATCGACTTCCGCCCCGAGGGCGTCGTCTGCACGGTTGACGCGCCAATGCCGGAGCTGGCGTGAGCGAGCCCGCCGGACGAGGAATCCTGCTGGTCGAGGACGAAGCGGTGATCGCGTTCGCGCTCGAGGACATGCTGGGCGAGCTTGGCTATTGGGTAGTCGGGCCGGCGTTCCGGCTAGAGGAAGCGCTGCTGATGGCGGAAGCCGAGACCTTCGATGCGGCGATCCTGGACGTGAACCTGAACGACCAACGCAGCTATGCGGTGGCGGACGAGCTCAACCGTCGCGGCATCCCGTTTCTGTTCGCGACCGGCTATGCCGAGGAGGGCGTGCAGTGGGATGGGCGCGAGGTGGATGTGCTCGCCAAGCCGTACCGCTGCGACCAGATCGCGGCGGCGCTGAAGCGCTTGCTAGCCTAGGCTGAAGTGAGGGGGTTGCGCGGCTGAAAAGCTGCCGCTAGGGCGTTGCATCGTTTTAACACGCTGTAACAAAATGACCCCAAGCAAAGACCTTAATCGACTGACCGACCAGCTGTGTGCCGCCCTGCTCGCCCCCCGCGACGAGGTCGAGATGCGCCGGTTGCTGACCGACCTGCTGACCCCGGCCGAGGTACGGACGCTGGCTGAGCGCTGGCACGTCGCGCGGCTGCTGGACGGGACCGACCTGTCCTATCGCGACATCCATGAAGCGACTGGGGTGAGTACCACCACCATAGTACGGGTGGCGCGCTTCCTGCGGCAGGAGCCTCACCAGGGATATCGCCGGACAATCGACGCGCTGGAGGCTCAGAATGCTGGTTGATGCGGAGCGCTTGCATATCGCGGTGCAGAAGAGCGGGCGGCTGAGCGATCTTTCGCGCAAGCTGCTGGCGGACGCGGGGCTGCGGATCGCCAATGGCAAGAATGCGCTGACGGCGCGGATCGAGAACTTCCCCGCCGACCTGATGTTCGTGCGCGACGACGACATCCCGACCTTCGTCGCCGACGGCGTGTGCGAATGGGGCATCGTCGGCGAGAATGTGTTGAAGGAGTTCGCGCTCGACGAGGGCGAGGAGCGGTGCGAAGTGGTGGCGCCGCTCGGCTTTGGGCATTGCACGCTGAAGCTGGCGATCCCGGAAGCAGGCGAGTGGCGCGGAGCCGACGGGCTGCATGGGCAGCGGGTTGCGACATCCTATCCGGCGGTCGTCGCGGACTGGCTGGCCCGCCAAGGTGTCGCCGCCGAGGTCGTCAAGATGAATGGCGCGGTGGAACTGGCGCCACGGCTCGGTATCGCGCCAGTGATCTGCGACCTGGTGTCGACCGGCGCGACGCTCGAGGCCAACGGCTTGAAGGCCGTCGAGACGGTGCTGGAGAGCGAAGCGGTGCTGATCCGCACCAGGAAGCCGCTCGCGCCGGTCAAGGCCGAGCAGGGTGAGCGGTTGTGCAAGCGGATCGATGGGGTGCTGGGCACCCGCGATGCCAAATACATCATGCTCAACGCGCCGAGCGAGGCGCTGCCAGCGATCACCCGGTTGCTGCCCGGGGCCGAAGCGCCGACGGTACTGCCGCTGCACGGCCGGCCAGGGCACTTCGCGGTCCACGCGGTGTGCCGGGAGTCGGTGTTCTGGGAGACGCTGCAGGAGCTGAAGGGCGTCGGCGCGTCGGCGATCCTGGTCCTGCCGATCGAGAAGATGCTGCCATGAAGCGGCTTGTATGGACGGAGCTTGGACCGGCCGAGCGGCAGGCGGCGCTGGCGCGGCCAGAGGGTAGGGCGTCGGCGGCGTTGAAGAACGGGGTGTGCAGCATCGTCGAGGAGGTCCGCACCGGCGGTTGGGACGCGCTGGTGCGGGTGGCGGAACGGGTCGACGGCTCGGCGCCGCGGCTGGTGCCGGTGGCGGCGGGTGCGGCGGAGGCTCGGCGAACGCTGTCGGCCGCGCAATTGGCGGCGATGGCGCTGGCGGTCCGTAATATACGAGACTTCCACGCGGCTTCGCGGCCGGCGGATGTGAGTGTCGAGACCATGCCTGGCCTGACCGTCCGCAAGCTGTGGCGGCCGATCGAGCGGGTCGGCCTGTATGTGCCGGGCGGGCTCACGCCGCTGTTCTCCACGCTGCTGATGCTGGCGCTGCCGGCGCGCGCGGCTGGAGTGGGCGAGCTGGTGGTGGTTACCCCGCCGAGGCCGGACGGCAGCCTGGACCCGCTAGTCGCGCTGGCGGCCGAGCACTGCGGGATCGAGGCGGTGTGGACCGTCGGGGGAGCGCAGGCGATTGCGGCGCTGGCGTTCGGCGCGGCCGACATCCCGCCTTGCGACAAGATCTGCGGGCCGGGCAACGCCTGGGTGGCGGAAGCGAAAACCCTGATATCGAGCCTGCCGGGCGGACCGGCGATCGACCTGCCGGCGGGACCATCCGAGTTGATGGTGATCGCGGATGCAGAGGCCGATCCGGCGCTGGTTGCGGCGGACCTGTTGAGCCAGGCGGAGCACGACCCGGCGGCGCAGGTGGTGCTAGCAACGGAGAGCCGTTCCCTAATCGATGCGGTCGAGCGCGAAGTCGCTCGGCAGGTGGCTGCCCTACCCCGCCGCGCAGTTGCGGAACAATCGTTGGCGGCAGCGCGGCTGATCCAGGTTGTCGATCTGGCCAGGGCGGCGGAGATCGCCAGCCTGTATGCCCCGGAGCATCTGAGCTTGAACGTCGGCGAGTCCGACGCGCTGATTCCGCTGATCCGCAACGCGGGAGCGGTGTTCGCCGGGCGCGATGCGGCGGAGACCTTCGGCGATTATTGCGCCGGCTCGTCCCACGTCCTGCCGACGGACGGCGCGGCGCGGGCGTGGAGCGGC
>CADCWB010000135.1 GCA_902806295.1 uncultured Sphingomonas sp.
AACCATGATGGCACTCCTTTTGCCGAGGTGACGCCTCTGCCGCCTCTGCCGGGAACGCAGCCGGCGCCAATCGTCGAACCTGCACCCGATCCCACTCCAACGCCGACGCCGACGCCGACCCCGACCCCGACGCCGACTCCGACACCAACAGTCACCATGCTGACGGGGACGGCTGGCAAGGACACGTTGACCGGCACTGCAGGCGTCGACCGCATCGAGGGCCGGGCCGGTGGCGACATGCTGTTCGGCAAGGCTGGCAGCGACTACCTCGTCGGCGGCTCGGGATGGGACAAGTTCGTGTTCGATACCGCCATTGGCGCTTCGATCGACACGATCGCGGATTTCAATACGGCTGACGATTTCATCTAACTGGACAACGCCATCTTCACGAAGCTTGGCGCCGGGTTCTTGAGCGCCACCCAGAAGCTCGCCAGCGGCTGGCTCGTCGACGGTCCAGGCGCGCGCGCATTGGATGCCAACGACTATATCATCTACGACAAGAACACGGGCTTTTTGTCCTATGACGCGGACGGCAGCGGCGCAGGCGCGGCGGTCGTCTTTGCAAAGCTGTCGACGGGGCTGGATCTCAGCAATTCGGACTTCTTCGTCATCTAGGCGCCCGTCCGGACGCCCTGCGACGTGCACTCCCTGCCGAAACCATGGCAGCCTGCATCAGCGGCAAAAATAGCGGCACCGCCCGTCCAGCGGTGCCGCTTCCGCGTCAATATCTAAGGTTGCCCGAAAGCTTGCCGTCGTTGCCAACACCAGAACGCCCGGCCATAGCGCTGCCTCCCGCAGACCGGACAACAGCAATTTCGCCTTCGAAGAGCCTTCTGATAGTCTGCACATGCGTTGGTTTCGCCATTGCAGGGGCTTTGACGCGTCTTCATCTCGTGTCGGTCGCAACAAGGCTGCAGATCGGCGCTTTCTGCCTCGCCGCCTTGGTCGTCTATCTGGCCTATCGGCGAGCATACGGCGCGCGCTTCAGCAGGATGTCGCTCGCGCTTAACGTTGCTGCCGCCACTGCAGCCATTGTAGCGGCGAAATGGTCGCTTGAGGGCGTCAGGCTTAGCTAAGGGGTGACGGTGCCGCCCGTGGTGACCCTGCGTACCTCAGGCGTTTGCCGCTTGGGGGCGCCGCGGCACCCTGGCCCGGCTGCCTCCTCGTCCAGAGTTTTCCCGTCGGATGCCTGTCCTAAGCGGCTCAGCCGCAGCGCTCTAGCCTCAACGAAGGATCCTGGTCACATGGCCCATCTTGCGGCCTGGGTGCGCTTCACCCTTGCCGTAGAGGTGGAGGTGGGCACCCGATTCGCCGGCGAGTTCCGGCCAGCGGTCGAGGTCGTCGCCGATGAGGTTGTCCATGACCGCGCCGAGTCCCGCCAGTTCGGTGGAACCCGGCGGCAGGCCGCAGACAGCGCGAATGTGCTGCTCGAACTGGGAGGTGACCGCACCTTCGATCGTCCAGTGCCCGCTGTTGTGCACGCGCGGCGCGATCTCGTTGACGATTGGGCCCTCGGCCGCGGCAAAGAATTCGACGGTCAGCACGCCGACGTGGCCAAGCGCCTCGGCGATGCGCAGCGCCGCTTCGCGCGCCTCGGCGACCTGAACCGCGACAGCCGGGCTGCACGGCACGGTTGAACGGCGCAGGATGCCGCCCTGGTGCTCGTTGACCGGCGAATCCCACACGGCATGGTCACCGGTGGCCCAGCGGGCGACGATGACCGAGAATTCGGCGGTGAAGCCCACGCCCGCCTCCGCCACCGCCGGCTCTCCACCGATCGTCTGCCAAGCGTGTGCCGCGTCGGTTTGCGCGCGAATCCAGGCCTGACCCTTGCCGTCGTAGCCGTAGCGGCGCGTCTTGAGCACGATCGGGCTGCCGAGTTCGGCGACGGCCGCGCGGACGTCTTCGATGCTCCCAACTTCGCGCCACGGTGCCACTCGCGCGCCGGACCGCTCAATGAATCGCTTTTCTTCGGCGCGGTCCTGGGCCACCGCCAGCGAGCGAGTCCCCGGCCGGAGTTTGTCGCCGAGGAGGTGGAGCGCCGCCACCGGCAAGTTTTCGAATTCGTAAGTGGCGACGTCGACGCCGCGTCCGAACGCCTCGATGGCCGCCCGGTCGTCGTAGTCGGCCCGGGTGAACGCGGCGGCCACCTGCGCCGCCGGCGGATCTCCGTGCGGGTCGAGGATGTGGCATTTGTAGCCGAGTTGGGCGGCAGCCACGCTGAGCATGCGGCCGAGCTGGCCGCCGCCGATGATGCCGATGGTGGAGCCGGGCGGAACAGTCATTCCGGCGCTTCGGCCACCGACCCCGTCAGTCGCTCACGCCAGGCCTCGAGCCGGCCGGAAAGCTTCTCGTCGCTGCCCGCGAGCATGGCCGCAGCGAGCAGTGCGGCGTTGATCGCCCCGGCCTTGCCGATCGCCAGCGTCCCGACCGGGACCCCCGCCGGCATCTGCACGATCGACAGCAGGCTATCCATGCCCTTGAGCGCCTGGCTTTCGACGGGCACGCCGAGCACCGGCAAGGTAGTCATGGATGCCGCCATGCCGGGCAGGTGCGCCGCCCCGCCGGCGCCGGCGATGATCACCTTGAGCCCGCGCTGCCTAGCCGAGGATGAATAATCGTAGAGCCGCTTGGGCGTGCGGTGCGCCGAGACCACCTTGGTCTCATGCTCGACGCCAAGCTCGCCGAGGGTGTTGGCCGCATGGCGCATCGTATCCCAGTCGGAGCTCGATCCCATGATGATGCCGACCAGCGGCTCAGCCATTGTCCCGCCTTGGTGCAGTTGCGTGAAGCCGGGTCGTGTAGGGTGCCGACTCCAGCTAGGCAAATGGCAGCTCGGTCCTGCCGATTCTCGCGAGGTGTTCGGCGGGGCCGAGTCCCAACGTTTCAATCGCTCGCGAATCGCGCTATCGAGCGCACGGGAGCAAGGGGCGCGTCAGGGTCATGTCGGACCAGGTTACCGAGCGTGCGGAGACCGAACAGCTGGTTGCTGAGATCAGCCGTTTGCGCGCCCAGGTCGCGCAACTGCAGGAGCGGGTTGAGCAGCTCGACCGGCTCGCCCATCAAGATACTTTGATCACGCTGCCCAACCGGCGCGGGTTCATGCGCGAGCTGGAACGGCTGATCGATCGCGCCAAGCGCTACGATCATCATTCGGCGATGCTATTCGTCGACCTGGACGGGCTGAAGATGATCAATGACAGCTTCGGCCACCGTGCGGGCGACGAAGCGCTGATCGAAGTCGCCCAGCTGCTGACCCAGGGGGTCCGCCGGAGCGACGTGGTCGCGCGGATCGGCGGTGACGAGTTCGCCATCCTCTTGGAAAATTCGACGGAGCAGAGCGCCCACGAGACGGCGGCGCGGCTGGTCGACCTGGTGTGCGGTTCCGAATTTACCCACGACGGCGATGCGCTGCCGCTCAGTATCGCCATCGGCGTCGCGATGATCGACGGCGACGGTACGCCGAAAGCCATCATGGCGCTCGCCGACGAGGAAATGTACCGCCGCAAAGCCGCGGCCTAGGCGTCCTCGAGATAATAGCGGCGCTGGACCGACAAGTCTTCGCCAAGCTCATAGACGATCGGCTTCCCGGTCGGGATTTCGAGACCGACGATGTCGTCGTCGCCGATGTTCGACAGGTGCTTTTCGAGCGCGCGCAGCGAATTGCCGTGCGCCGCGACGAGCACGCGTTTGCCCGCGTTCAGTGCCGGAACGATCTCCGCCTCGTAATATGGCAGGACGCGGGCAATGGTGTCCTTGAGGCTCTCGGACTGCGGCACTGGGATGTGCGCGTAGCGCCGGTCGCTTTCCACGTCATACGGGCTGCCGGCATCGAGCGGCGGCGGCGGGATGTCGAACGAGCGGCGCCAGATCTTGACCTGTTCGATCCCGACCTTGTCGATGGTCTCCTGCTTGTTGAGGCCGGTCAGCCCGCCATAATGGCGCTCGTTCAAGCGCCAGTCCTTGGTCACCGGCAGCCACAGCCGGTCCATTTCGTGCAGCGCCATGTTGAGCGTGCGGATCGCGCGGGTGAGCAGACTGGTGAAGCAGCAGTCGAAGTCCACGCCCTTGTCGCGCATCAGCGCGCCGGCCGCGCGAGCCTCGCCGATGCCCTTGTCCGACAGGTCGACGTCCCACCAGCCGGTGAAACGGTTTTCGAGGTTCCACTGCGACTGGCCATGCCGCAGGAGAACAAGCGTGGGCATCAGGCCGCGGCCTTGCGCTGGCCTTTCGCCGACGCCTTCAGCTCAGGAAGGATCGCATGGAGCGCGTCGAGGCAGGCGTAGGCGAGGTATTTGGAGCGCTGCGGCGACCAGCCGTAGATCTCGTCGGGCAGGTTGGAATTGTCCTTGAAGGGCATTTCCAGCGTCATCGACACGCAGCCGAAGCGCTCCGCCAGCTGGGTGGTCGACATTGACATGTTGGCTTGGCCCGGAGGCGGGATCTCGTAACCCTGCTCGCGCTGGAAATCGGGGGACAGGCGCTCGAGGGTCTCGCCGAAAACGCCGAACAGCTTGAGCTGGCGCTCGGTGATGGAGGGGACGCCTTCGAAGCCGGCAAGGAAATTGGCCGGGATCGCCTCGTCGCCGTGGATGTCCATGGCGAAGTCGACACCCGTCTGGTCCATGGCGTCGCGGACGCACAGGACCTCGGGACTCTTCTCCGCCGAGGGCGCGTGCCACTCGCGGTTGAGATTAACGCCGGCCGCGTTGGTGCGCAGGTGCCCGCGCCGCGAGCCGTCGGGGTTCATGTTGGGTACGACGTGGAAGGTGCATTCGCGGCGAAGCACGCGGGCGACCGGATCGTCTTCGTCGGTCAGCTTCTCCAGCGCGCCTTCCATCCACCATTCGGCCATGCTCTCGCCGGGGTGCTGGCGGGCGTAGAGCCACACGCTCAACGGCCCCTCGCCGACCGTCAGACAGTCGATGTCCTGCCCGTCGAGGCTGTGGCCGAGCGAGCGGTAGCCAACCCCCGGCAGGCCGGCGATCGACGCGACCAGGTCGTGGTGCCGCTCCATCGAATAAGGGGCGAAGTAGGCGATCCAGAAAACATCCTGCGACGCGGTCAGCTTCATCGTCAGCACGCCGTCGGCATAGCTGCTGTCGACGATCCGCACCCATTCCTCGCGGTCGAGCGACATGACGCCCCGGTAGTCCGGCCAGCCATGTGGGTAGGCCGAGCCCGCGCAATTGGTGATGCGCAACGTGACCTCGCGCCCCGCGGCGCCCGCGACGCGGAAGTAGAACCACTGGTAGAAGTCGGACTGGTGGTCGTTGACGATCTCGAGATCGATCACGTCGCCGCTTTGCTTGACGACGCGGATATTCCCCGCGTCGAACGCGCTCGAAATGGTGAGTGCCATCGGACCTTCTTGAAGGATGAGGTGGAGTTCGCGGCGCTGATAGTGCGGCTGTGCGGATCAGGCAAACGGGCGGCCGATATGCACGTTAAGTGGCAAGCGGACGTTAATCGCGTATGCTGAGCCGACTGGCTCACTATCCGATTGTATTGAGGAGTGCAGCGATGCTGATTGCAGTTCTG
>CADCWB010000136.1 GCA_902806295.1 uncultured Sphingomonas sp.
GAGCTCCAAGCCAACCACCACCGGCTCGATCCCGGTTGCAAGCAGGACCTGCCGCCAGGCGCCGAGCCGCTCGTCCAGCCGCCGTTGCGCGGAGGCCTGACCACGCAAGCGCTCGCGAAAGGCGCTGTCGTCGATCAGCAAGGTCAGCCCAGTGCCGCCGGTCAGCCGATCGCGCACGAGCTGAGCGAAAGCGCCATGGTTCTCGGCCTCCGGCGTGGAGGCAAGGCTGTACAGCAGGATGAGCTGGTCGGCGTGCGGCAGGGACGAACCATTCGCGCCGATCCAGCTTTCCTCCGCACCATAGGGCACCGCCTCATCCACCTGGACCCGCACTCGCTCACCGAGCGCCGCGCCGAGCAGGCGCTCCAGCCGCTCGCGGGCGGTGGTCGACGGCGTAAACCCGTAGGGCACGGCGCGGGCCTCGCCGGGGCGGCCAAGCGCGTTGCGAAGCAAGCTGCGGACATAGAAGTCCTCGTTGCCGGGTACGGGAAGCCGGCGGGCGAGGACTGCGGCCCACCCCGCACTCCAGGCCGCCAGCAGCAGCCGGGGAATGATTACGAACAGCCCCGCGGTGACGGCCCACAGGATCAGCCAGTCGCCTGCATTCTCCGCTTCGCCCCTTAGTTCGCGAAGCCGTTCCGGACCCGGCAGCGCGATGCCGGTCAGCCAGCTGGCGGGGGTGAAGATGACCGACAACAGCGCGGCAATCTCATGCTCAGCCCCGGCCCAAGTCCCTGACCAACCAGCCTGATATTCGGCGGTGTAGCGGGCTCGAAACAGCAAGCCGGCGATGATCCCGGCCGCGAACAGCGCTGCCCCGAGGTGCAGCGTCCGGCTCGCCCGGTGCTGGGTCAGCGGCCCGGCCACCCGTCCCCAGTCACGAGCGAAGCGGGTGACGCCGCGCTCCAGCGTGGGTTGCGCGGCAAGGCGGCTGGCGACGGGCCCGGCCGCACGCTCTACCAGATTGAGCAGCGGATGACCTTCGCGTCCGGGCCTGAGAGCACTCACCAGCAGCCAGAGGTAAACGAACAGGTTCCACGCCAGCATGCCGAGCAACGGAAAGGCCAGAATATTGAGCCGCCCGCCATCCAGCCGGTGACTGACGAAGCCCAGCACCAGCGCGGCCAGCGGTAGCGCCCAATTCGCCCAGGCGGGCCAGCGCGACAAGCGGCAGGCGCGGCGCAGAACAGGAAAGCGAGCGATCAGCCGCTCCAGCGCGAGGTTCGACCGACGCTGGAGAAAGCCGCCGATGCTCGCGCGGTCGTCGCCAGGTGCACCATCGCGAAGGGCGGCGGCGGTGACATATTGCCGGTCCTCGCGGGTCAGGATGGCGCCCTCGCTGTCCTCGCTCTCGATGGCACGCACCAACAGCATCTCGCGCGCGGCGGGCTCGGGCAAGCGAAGTGGCTTCACAGCAACTTACAACGGGCGAGCCGCAGGAGGGATGCACCCTTTCGCGCAAGCACCCCACTCCCCACATTGGACACAGCATTGAGCGAGGAACATGCAATGACCGACCTACCCCACAGCGAGGACGAATGGCGCGAGAAGCTCGGCACCGATCGCTACCGGATCCTGCGCCAATCCGGCACCGAAGCGCCGTTCACTGGCGAGCTGCTCGGTAACAAGGCCGAAGGTGAATATCGTTGCGCGGGTTGCGGCGCGCCGCTGTTCGAGAGCGAAACCAAGTACGACAGCGGTTCCGGTTGGCCGAGCTTCACGGCGCCGGCCGACGATCATGCGGTGGCCGAGATCACCGACAGCAGCCACGGCATGCAACGGGTGGAGGTGCGCTGTGCTCGGTGCCAGGGCCACTTGGGGCACGTCTTCCCCGACGGGCCGGGACCAGAGGGACTGCGCTATTGCATCAACTCGGCCAGCCTCGACTTCGAACCCAAGTCGGACACCGCCGAGTAGCGCTTGCGGGGCGCGGCATGCGCCCCTAGACCTTTGTTACCAATGGCCGCTCCGCCCCGCCGACCTCCCCCACAAGCCGCGCCGCGCGCCGAGCCTCCTCGCAAGGGCGGCTGGTTCAGGCGGCTGATGAAGTGGGGCCTGATCGCCTTCGCCGCCGCGCTGCTCGCATTGGCTGTCGCGGTGGGCGTCGCCATGTCGCAGCTGCCGAGCTACTCCGAGCTGGCCCGTCGCGACGATCTGGGACAAATGATTCGGGTGCGCTCGGCGGACGGCAAGCTGCTCGTCTCACTCGGGCCGACGTTCGGGCAGTGGATCCCGTATCAAGACATTCCGCCGGCCATGCGCAGCGCGATGATCGCGGTCGAGGACAAGCGCTTCCGTAGTCATCCGGGCGTGGACCCGATCGCCTTGGCGCGCATCGCTCGGTTCGCCGTTGAAAACTATGGCACCGGGCGCCGCTTGCAGGGTGCCTCGACCATCACTCAACAGCTGGCGCGCAACATCTTCCTAACCAACAGCTACAGCGTCGGACGCAAGTTCCGTGAGATGATCCTCGCGCTCGCGCTGGAGCGGAAGTTCAGCAAGGATCAGATCCTCGAGCTCTACCTCAACCGAGTCTACTTCGGCGGCGGCGCCTACGGCATTGATGCCGCCAGCCGGGCCTTCTTCGGCCACCCCGGCAATACGCTCAGCCTGGGCGAGGCGACGATTGTCGCTGGCTTGGTCAAGGCGCCGTCCAACTACTCCCCCACGGCCGACGTCGAAGCGGCGCGGGGCCGCGCGGACGTCGTACTGCAGTCGATGGTCGAAAACGGCTTCATCAGCGCCACGGCGGCCGCCAACGTCGATCCCGCGCGGATCTCCGTGCAACCGACCCAGCGGCAGAACAGCGTCCGTTATTTCACCGACTGGGCGCTACCGCAACTCGACACGCTGATCGACGAGACAGGTGAGCCGATCGATGTCTGGACGACGCTGGACACCCGCATGCAAACGGCAGCCGATCGCTCGATCAACGCCAACACACCCCGCGGAGCGCAAGGTGCGTTGGTAGCGCTGGACCGCGACGGTGCAGTCCGAGCGATGATCGGCGGCAAGGATTATGTGAGTTCGCTCTACAACCGCGCCGCGCAAGCACAGCGCCAGCCCGGCTCCGCATTCAAGCTGTTCGTCTATCTGGCGGCGCTGGAATCGGGCATGAAGCCGACTACCACGCTGGTCGACGAACCGGTCACCATCGAAGGCTGGCGACCACGCAACTCGACCCGCACCATCTGGGTCCCGTGACTCTCCGCGAAGCTTTCGCGCGCTCAATCAACACCATCAGCGCGAAGATTGGGTCGGAGCTGGGCTTTTCCACCATCGCCGACATGGCTCATCGGTTCGGCATCTCGGGCAATATCTCGACCTATCCCTCAATGGTGCTCGGCACCTCTGACGTGCGCCTGATCGACATGACGCGGGCCTATGCCGCCGTGGCCAACCGCGGCGTTGGAGTCGCGCCTTATGGGATCACCCGGGTCGCGACGGCGGACGGGCGGCTGCTGTACCGGCACGAGCGGCAGGAAGACCGTGTGCTGGTGGCTCCCTGGGTGGCTGCCGGGATGACCGACCTCCTGCAGACCGCCGTGCTGTCCGGTACCGGGCGTGCGGCGCAGATCGGCCGGCCAGTGGCGGGCAAGACCGGCACCACGACCTCGAACAAGGATGGCTGGTTCGTCGGTTTTTCATCCGGCATCACAACCGGGGTGTGGATGGGCCGGGATGACGCCAAGCCGGTCGCTGGCCTGCAGGGCGGCACGGCGCCAGCTCGGGCGTTCCATGACTTCATGGTCACCGCCGTCGCGAACCGCCCGCCCGAGCAGTTCGAAACCGAGGTGCCCATGCCGGACTGGCAGTTGGAGCCGGAGGAACAATTGTGGGACGCGAACCAGATGGTGGCCGGCGAGCAGCCGTTGGTCGACGCCAACGGCAATCCGCTACCCAGCCAGCCGATCGACCCGCTCGCCCCGCCAGCCTATGGCGAGCCGCCGCGTGGGCCCGCACCAGATCAGACCGAGCTCGATCGCATTTTCGGCGGCACTCCGCCGCCGCCCCAAGGTTCTCCCGCGCCGGTAGAACGGGCGGTGACCCCTCCGTCAGCCCCGGCCGACCCTGCGGAGCGCCGGCCCGAATTCTCGCAATAAGGCGCGCGCCGGGGCGACCGGCCCGCCGAACAAGCGCTCCTCGGCCTGCTTGAACGCGGCCGAGTGGTTCATGTGCAGCCGGTGCGCGACTTCATGGGCCACGACGAAACGTAGCGCCTCGGGGGGAGCAAGGATAAGCCGCCAGCTATAGCGAATGGCGCCTGTCGCCGAACAGCTGCCCCAGCGACTGGCCGGATCGCCGATCGAGACAGATTTGACCGCTACCCCTGCCAAGGAGGCCACGGCCGCGGTTGCGCGGCTCAGTTCTTCGCGCGCCTGCTCGCGCAGCCAGCGTTCGATGCTTCGACTGAGGCTCTCCTGCGGACCGCCGGCGATCAGCTGGGTTCCGGCCAGCCGAACCCCGCGCCGCTCGCCCGCCGACCAGCCAATCCGCAGCTGCTCACCGCGAAATGGAATAACCGCACCGTCGACAAAGGCGATCGGCGGCGGTGCCGCCGCCAGCTGATGCTCGACCCACAGGCGCTGCGCACCGGCCCAGCGCAGCGCGCCGCGTGCCGAGGCGCGCCCGGGCACCGTCAGCCGGATCAGTTGCTGGTCATGGTCGATCCGTAGCCGCAGCCGCCGTGCACTGCCGTGCCGCCGCACTGCCACGGGCAGCGGCAGGCCGGGGACGTCAAAGGTCGCGGTCGACAAGATGATACTCGAGGTCGCCCGCATCCACTTCACTGACGGTCCAGCCGCGGGTCGACATGCCCGCTTCGTGGACCGTCTCGCGGCTCCCGCTCACCAGATAGTGCCATGCCGGGAGCGGCTCGCCAGCGGCGCGGAGCCGATAAGCACAGGTTGAGGGCAGCCATTCAAGCGCCTCGAGCTTGTCCGGCGTCAGCTGCACGCAATCGGCCACATGCCGTGCGCGGTTGCGGTAGTCGCCGCATTGTCCCGAGCGCCGGTCCAGCAGCTTGCAGGCAACGTTGGTGGGGAACAGTTCGCCCGTCTCGTCATCCTCAAGCTTGTGGAGGCAGCAGCGGCCGCAGCCGTCGCACAACGCCTCCCACTCACCCCGATCGAGCCGGGCCAGCGGCTTGTCCCACCAGGGAGCGTCTGAAGCGGTGCTGTTCATGGCCTTGCCAGCTGTGGTCTGCTAGGCCGCTGCTTTCAAGGGTGCGGTTCGGGACAGAGGCGAAATGTTGGGCAAAGTGAAGATCTTGGCGGCAGCGCTAGTGATTGGCCTGGTGCCGGCCGGGGCAGGTGCGCAATATGTCAGCGTCGGCATCGACTTCCTGAAAGCGGTCAAGGAGCGCGACGGCGGCAAGGCGACCGAGCTGCTGCAGAGCAACGGCGCGGCGGTCATCAACTATCGCCCCGAGGGGAGCGGCGAGCCAGCTCTGCACCTGTTGGCTGGCCGCCGCGACATCGAATGGCTCGGCTTCCTGCTCGGCAAGGGCGCGAACGCCAACCTTCAGAACAACAAGGGCGAGACGGCCCTACTGGTGGCGGCGCGCAGCGGTTGGCTCGAGGGCATGAACCTGCTGCTGCGTGGCGGCGCGCGGCCGGACCTTGCCAATCGTATGGGCGAGACCCCCCTCATCGTGGCCGTGCAGCAGCGCCAGGCTGCGGCTGTTAAGCGGCTGCTGGAAGCTGGTGCCAACCCCGACAAGACGGACAACGCCACGGGCCGAAGCGCGCGCGACTATGCCAAGCAGGATCGTCGTTCCACCGAACTCCTGCGCTTGATCGAGACGGTGAAGCCTCGGGCGACCAAGGCGGTCGCCGGACCCAAGCTCTAGAGCCTTATTGGCCGTAGCCGAGGGTCGGATCGATGTGGGCGGACAAGCGCCTCGCGGCGCGGCGGGCGAAGCGCAACAGCTCGGCTTTGCGCCGGGCCGGAGCCAGCGGCCGCACCGCCGCATCCCGCACCACAGCGGCGTCATAACGGTCGGCCACGATCAGCCCGGCCGAGCCGGGCAGGAAGCGCTCCTCGTGGCAGACGGCGGCAAGGTGCGCTGGAACCGCCCAGAAGAAGCGATCGCAATAATCCAGGTAGTCGGTCCACTTGGCA
The DNA here is from genome assembly GCA_902806295.1 of uncultured Sphingomonas sp. GTDB lineage: Bacteria > Pseudomonadota > Alphaproteobacteria > Sphingomonadales > Sphingomonadaceae > Sphingomicrobium. The sequence goes on from CADCWB010000136.1 coordinate 6,124, forward strand.
TCGCCGGTGAGGTCCGCCTTGCTGACCTTGATCTCGACGATGGTCAGTGCGCCCTTGGGATCGATCGCCATCATGTCGGCTCGCCGATTATTCGGCAGCGGCACCTCGCAAATCGAGAACAAATCCTGCCTGCAGAACAGCCGCGTCACCCCACGCGCGACCTCGCCCGCAATGGGCGGCTGGTCGGCGAAGCAGCCGGGATCAAGCGGGAGAGATTCGGGCGCGGTACTCACACCGAACGGTTAGAACAAAAGGAGCACGCCGCCTAGCGGTAGAAGACGTGGTTGCCGACAGTCGCCACTCGGGTCAGCTTCCAGCCCGGGCTCACCCGGCGAGCGTGGAAGAACAGCGCCTTTGGGACAGGACCATCGTGTAGCTGCTGATCGACGATGCGGGCCACGGCGACCGCGTTCTTCCACTGTGTGCCGCTCTTGGCGACCGCCGGCCAACGGCCACCGCGAATGAAGGAGAACTGCCCGCGCTGGAACAGCACGCCGCAATAGGAGGATGGAAAGCGCTTCTTGCTGTTGGCCCGGTTGGCAATCACCTGAGCGACCGCCAGCTGCCCCGACAGCGGCTCGCTTTTCGCCTCGAAGTACACGCCGACCGCAAGGCACTCGAGCTCGCGCGAGCCGGCATCGCTGGCCCTGAGGTCGGCGACCTTCGCGGCCAAGCTCGCCGACTTGGCGATTATCGGACTGGCAGGCAGTTCGTCGCTGGGCGCCGGGGTAAACGGCTCCGAAGGAGCGGCTTCTACTGCTTGAGGGAGAGGAGCCGGACTAACCGGCGGAAGACCATCGTTCTGGACCGTGGGGCTGACCGCGTAAGGGGTCACTTGGGCGGGCGCTACCGAACCGGCAGCCAGGGCAATACCCGCAATCAACACGGCGAAACGATGAAACATCCTTGATCCACATCCATGCGGTGGACCGGCTGGGCATGCGCAAAAATGAGCTGAAAAGCGCTCGCGCAAACTGCTGGTCCCCCGTCTCGCGTGGCTTCCGCGACGGCCTTTTGCCAAGCCGCAGCGGAAGCGCCCCGCTCATCTGGTTCCTCGGTTCACCGCAATTCGCGGCGGGATCAAGCCGAAGCGATCGTTTCAGCGATGAATCGTTCAGCGGACGGGACGTCCAGTTCAACTACCCAGCAATCGGGGTCCGACTGGCGAGCCCGCGCTACATATTGTGCCGCTTGCGCCGATTCGCCTTCGCTAGGGCCGACCCGGGCCCAGCCATAACCGCTGGCACCCATGAGCCTCCGCTCCAGCAGAGCACGATGGGCACCCCGCTCGGAGATGACGAGCAGCAAGGCGCCGCGCTCTGCATCGCCCTTGTGAAGCACCATCCCGAAGCCGCCAGCCGCTTCGGCTCGGCGCAGAAAGGCGCTGGCTTCAATGCCTGCCGCGAGCCGGGGCTCACTCACCGATGCCGGTCTTCACGCAGCGTCGCGTTCATCCACGCCGAGCAGCACAGCCGCTAGGGCATCACGCGAGCGGGCTCCACGGAGTTTCTCAAGTGTGGGCGCATGACGCACCGTTCGACTGAGGGCTGCCAGCGCCTTGAGGTGATCCGCTCCGGCGTCGGGCGGCGACAGCAGAAAAAAGACCAGGTCCACCGGTTGTCCGTCGACCGCCTTATAGTCGATCGGCTCGGACAACCGGGCCACCAGGCAGTAGATGCGGGCGAGTTGCGGATGCTTGCCGTGCGGGATCGCGACTCCGTTGCCAAAGCCGGTTGAACCAAGCCGTTCGCGGTCGCCCACCACCGCAACCACTTCAGACGCATCAAGCCCAAGCCGCTGCGCCGCCATCTGCCCAAGCAAATGGAACAGCCCCCGCTTGTTGGTCGCCGGCAGCGCCGGCTTGATGGACTCGAAGTCGATGAACTCGCTTAACTGCATGACCACGCACTCGCCAGGATCGGACGCGACGCCCACCTGCCTCAAGGAAGAACGGTAAACGCATCAGCGAGGCGGTTGGCCCATCCGACGGTTCGCGCTCGGCGGCGATAAACCAGGTTAGGTGCGCCAGCGACAAACTCCGATAATCGCGCCTGCCACCTGCCTCCAACGTCAGCTCGCCGATAAGCAAGCACTTGTCTGCAAGCGGTTCCACAAAGGATCCTTCAACGCCGCGACAAACTGGGCGTGGCGCGCCTGTTCGTCAGGCGAAGCCGAGTGGGGGCGGGCGGGCCGAACTGGGCGCTGCGTCGCATTACGGATCACCTCCATGGCCGTTGCGGCCGCCGTCGTCTCGGCGATCAGGCCGAGCCCGATCTGGCGCCCACCGGTCAGTTCGACGTAAACCTGGGCCAGCAGCTGTGCGTCCAGCAGGGCGCCATGCTTCACCCGCTGGCTGCGGTCGACGCCGAAGCGGCTGCATAGTGCATCAAGGCTGTGCTTGGCGCCGGGGTGACGGGCGCGGGCCATCATCAGGGTACAGACCATCCGGCTGAGACAGACCGGATCACGGCCACACCGCTCCAGCTCGGCATTCAAGAAGCCGAAGTCGAAGGTGGCATTGTGCGCGATCAGCGGCGCGTCGCCAACGAAGTCGAGCAGTTCATCGGTCTTATCGCCGAACAAGGGCTTGTCCGAAAGGAAGATGGTCGACAGCCCGTGCACCGCCTCCGCTTCGGACGGCATCGGGCGCTGCGGGTTGAAGTATGCGTGGAAAGTTCGCCCGGTCTCGCACCGATTGACCATTTCGATGCAGCCGATTTCGACCATGCGGTCACCGCCCGCCGGGTTGGTGCCCGTGGTTTCCGTGTCGAACACAATCTCGCGCATGGCCGATGTTATGCGCTGTGCCCGAGTCCCAGTCCAGCCAGGATATCGTCCACTTGCCGCCCAGTCTCGGCAAGAATGGCCGATGTATCGATCAGGAAGTCGGCGCGGGCGCGCTTGTCCGCATCCGACAACTGACGGGCGAGAATGGCATCGAGCTTAGCCGGGGTCATGCCGGGTCGGGCGAGCACCCGCCGACGCTGCACCTCGGCCGGCGCGGAGACGACGA
>CADCWB010000137.1 GCA_902806295.1 uncultured Sphingomonas sp.
TGACCCATGTGCATCGGCCCGGTTGGATTGGCGGAGACATACTCCACGTTGACCCGCTCGCCTCTGCCGATGTTCCGGCGACCGTAGCTATCGCCTTCGGCCAGAATAGCGCCGAGTTCCTTACGCCAGCTGTCGGGCGAGAGGCGTAGGTTGATGAAGCCGGGTCCGGCGACCACTACTTCCGTTACGCCCGGTAATCGCTGCAGATGCGGCAGCAGCGCCGCCGCCAGCGCGCGCGGGTTGGTTCCTGCGCCCTTTGCCAGCACCATCGCGGCGTTGGTTGCCAGATCGCCATGCGTGGGATCGCGCGGCGGTTCGACCGCCACCGCCTTGCGGGGCAGGTCGGCGGGCAACAGCCCCTCCGCAGTCAATGCATCGAGAATCTGGTTCAAATGGGCAGAGTAACGGGCGTACAGGCTCAACGGTGCAGCTTCCAATGCAGGCTTATGGGTCGTCCTAGCGCAGCCGCTCAATGGCGTCACGACCTGCATCGCCACAACGGAACCGTTAAATGCGTGCTTAAGCCCTATTTGCCAATTGGTCGGCTGCACGACATAGAAAGACATGAAGGGTCGTAGCTCCATTCGCGCGCCAAGGACGCGAACCGACCTCCCTGCCTTGCTGGTGGACGCGCACGGCACCAAGTTCGTGGTTACCATCATCGACCTGTCAGCCGACGGCTTTCGCCTGCGTACCCGCGAACGCCTGGACGCCGGTGAGCAGGTCAGCCTTCACTCCGGCAAAGGTGAAGGTCAGCCGGCCCGAATCATGTGGGTCCGTGACGGGGAAGCGGGCGGCATGTTCCTTCAAACACCGGAGCTGCCGCGCTAAGGCAACCGCAAGACTGATCTAGAAACGATCGGGCAGCTCAACCCGGCCGATCAATTCCTGGTGACGGCGGATTGCGAAAGTATCCGTCATGCCGGCGATATAGTCGCCGATATGCCGCGCCCGCTCGGCCTCGTCGTCACCGGCGTGAGCCCAGGCGTCGGGCAGCAGCCGCGGGTCGGCCAGGTAAGCGGCTGCCAAATTGGCGACGACCCGCTGCGCCTCATGCCGGACCGGCTGTAGCGGCGGCGCGTTGTACAGATGAGCGTAAAGAAAGCGTTTGAGGGCTCGCTCGTCCGCCGCGAGTTCCGGCGACAAGGCAACCAGTGGCTGGCCAGCAGAGCGGACCTCGCCGAGCGTCTCCACGCCCGTCTCCGCCACTCGGCGACCGGTTTCGGCCAACAGGTCGCCGACCATGGTGCCGATCTGGTCGCGGACCAGCGCCTTGAGCTTGCGATCCAGCGCCAGGTGCGGATGCCGCCGCTCTATCGCCTTCCAGTGACGCGCGATCAGCGGCTGCTCGAGCAGAGCGTCGAGCCGAAGCACTCCGGCCCGAAGCCCGTCGTCGATGTCGTGATTGTCGTAAGCGATGTCGTCGGCCAAGGCAGCGACTTGCGCTTCCAACGTGGGATAGCTGCCAAGCTCCAGCCCATGACGGTTGTCGACTGCCGCCAGGGCCCAGCCGGGCTCTGCCACCGGACCATTGTGCTTGGCGAGACCTTCCAGCGTCTCCCATGAGAGGTTCAGCCCGTCGAACTCCGGGTAAGGCGCCTCCAGGCAAGTCACTAGGCGCAGCGTATGGCTGTTATGATCGAAGCCGCCGAATGGGCGCAACGCCTCGTCCAAGGCGTCCTCGCCGGCGTGACCGAACGGCGGATGGCCGAGATCGTGGGCCAGGCACAACGCCTCGGTGAGATCCTCGTTGATGCCCAGCGCCCGGGCGATCGTGCGACCGATCTGCGCAACTTCGATCGAATGGGTCAGTCGAACCCGGTAATGGTCGCCATCCGGCGCGACGAACACTTGCGTCTTGTGCCGCAATCGACGGAACGAGACGGAGTGGACGATCCGGTCGCGATCGCGCTGAAAAACATCCCGCGGGCCGCGTGGACCTCCGTCGTCTTCACGGAACAAGCGGCCGCGCGAATGCGCCGGGTAGGCGGCGAGCGCCGGCGGCAGGATCATTGCCCGCTGAGTTTCCGAACCTGCTGTCCTGGCTGGCTGGTCCAACTGAACGCATCGATGTCAACGCTGGCCAGATCGTCGGCAAAGATCTTGGCATCCGTGGAGCTCTTGAACGGCCCGATCAGCAGCCGCACACGGCCGCCCTCCTCGGCAACAAAGCCGTTGATTCCCTTGAACAGATCTCGGTCCTTGGCGGTAATTCGACGGAACTGCTCCGGCAGCGACGCGGCCTCCGTGCCGCTTGCCAATTGCAGCCAGACGCGCCGCGGGGCGATGCTGGCGGCCCCCTGGGTTGCCGGCGCCCGGGTTCCCGGGGTCGCCGTCGCCAATTGCGGCTGCACAGGTGGGGTAAGGACGGCGGTTGCAACGGGACTGGGAGAAGGCTGCGGCGGTGTGCGCAGCAGCTGATCGATCTCGCCGAGACGGTCGCCAACCGGAGGACTGGTGGCGACCTGATAAGACGGTAACGGAGCGCCGCTGCCGGGCATCACCCCGAAATGCACGGCCGCCGCCTTATCGGCGGGGCGCAGGGAGGACAGGCGGCGCAGAAACGGTTCCATTGTCCCGGCCATCCCCGGCAGCGCGGCATTGACCGCACTACGGGCACCTTCGGCATCTCCTGTCATGGCCAGCACGAAAGCGCGGGCGCGGGCTGCTCCGGAGTCGCGGCGCGCGAGTAGGGGATCAAGCGCCGCCAAAGCCTCGGCCCGCTTGCCACTGATCGCCAAGCTAAGGGCAAGCCGGCGCCGCGCCTCGCTCGGGTCCGAACCGCCAAGGGCGATACGATAGTCGGCCTGGGCCCGCGCTTGATCACCAAGCAGATCGAAGGCCAGGCCGCGCTCCAGGGCGAGCGCCATCGGCGTCGCCCCCAAGCGCTGCGCTTCGCCAAAGGCGGCCAGGGCCGCGCTCGCATCCATCATCTGAGCGAGTGCAGCCCCCTGCCCGATCTTGGGCAGCCAACTGCGCGGGTTTACTTCCTCGGCGCGGCCGTAAAAGCCGATCGCTGCTTCCGGATCACCGGTGGCGAGCGCTGCCTTCCCGGCCCCGAGCAGCGCGTTGTAGTCGCGGGGACTGCCGGCCAGCACGCGAACGTGGCGAGCCAGCGCGGCGCTAGGACTTTCGACATAGCCGGGCGCCGGCGCAACCGGCGGCAGGGGTGCATCTCCGCCGATGTATTGAGCAGCCGCGGTGCTAGGCAGCGCGGCCGCCAGCAGCACGAGCCCGATCAGGCGCACATCCATCCTCATCCCCGGCCCCATGCCCCGTCGTAGCTTGCTACAAGCTTGCCACAAGCTGGCGAGACAGAGGGTTCGCGGCGGGCCGTGAGCATCGAAAGCCAAACGGTGGAGACGCTCCGTGATATCAACAGAAGGCTGGGCGAGCCAAACCGAGGCTCGCCTGATCCTCACGTCATCGCTTCACGGCAAGCTATTGATTGTTCTGCCGGTTGAGGAACCGCGGGATGTCGAGCGGTTCGCGGCGGATGGTCGGGGCTGGCTCGCCGTCCTCGACCTTGCCGGCGCCGCGGGCGATGTTGCTCATCCGCTCGAACAGAGTTCCATTGTCGCGCGCGGGACGAGCCCGTGATGGCTGCTCGTCCTCCGCCACAACCGGCGGCTTGACCGGTGGAGCGCCCACCGGGGAGGTCAAAATGTCCTCGCTGTCGAGCAGCAGCTCATCCTCGTCGTCGTCCGAGCCACGCTCGAGCGCTTGGTCGCTTGGCGCTTCGATGGGGCGAGCGGCAGGAGCCGGCGCCGAGGCCACCGGAGCCGTCGCTGGAGCGCTGCGGCCGGGGAAAGCGAAGACTTTGCTGTTGGTCCCGGAGCTCGCCGGCTTGGTTGATTCCTCTGCCTCGATCCCGGTGGCGACGACCGACACGCGGATCTTGCCTTCAAGCTCGTTGTTGAAGGCCGAGCCCCAGATGATGTTGGCGTCGGGGTCGACCAGCTCCTTGATGTGGCTGGCGGCCTCGTCCACTTCCATCAGGCGCATGTCCTCGCCGCCAACGATGGAGACGATCACGCCCTTAGCGCCCTTCATCGATACGCCGTCGAGCAGCGGATTGCTGATCGCCTTTTCGGCCGCCTCGATCGCGCGATTGTCGCCCGACGCTTCGCCGGTGCCCATCATCGCCTTGCCCATCTCGCCCATCACGGCGCGGACGTCGGCGAAGTCGAGGTTGATGAGGCCCGGCATGACCATCAGGTCGGTGATGCCGCGCACGCCCTGCTGCAGCACCTCGTCCGCCATCTCGAACGCTTCCTTGAAGGTCGTGTCCGAGTTGGCGAGGCGGAACA
>CADCWB010000138.1 GCA_902806295.1 uncultured Sphingomonas sp.
AGCGCGAGCGGCAGGCCGACGGCGAGGCTCGCCTCCCAGCTCAACCCGAGCACCAGCCGGACCAGCCCGGCCAGCACCAATCCGGCGAGCACCACCTGCGCCGCGCCCAATCCGAAGATGTCCTTGCGTAACCGCCACAGCCGGCTCGGCCGCAGCTCCAGGCCGACCAGGAAGAGCAGCAGCGCGATGCCGATCTCCGACACCTGCATAATGCCCTCGGCCTCGCCGACCAGCCCCAGCAGCTGCGGCCCGACCACCGCGCCCGCCACGATGTACCCCAAGGTCGCACCCAGCCCGAGCCGACGGAAGATCGCCACGAACAGCAACGCCGCCCCCAGCATCACCGTCCCGCCGAACAGCAGTTCGCTCATCTTTCCTCCCCGCCCTTACTCCGCTCGTCCCGAGCGAAGTCGAGGGGCGCGCTGGCAGCACTTTCCATCGCCGCAATCAGCGCATCGAATGGCAACAGCATCGCCCCATGTCGGCCCGGCTTGCTGCGTGCCGGTGCCAGCACTTCGAACCCGACCGGAGCCTCACCCTGACCGCTCAGCCAATCGGAGAGCTGGGCACGCTGGTGGCATAGCTCGGCGCCGCTCAGCCCCACCGCACTCCGCTGCACCAGCGCCGCGCTCGCCTGCCCAAAGGCACACGCCTGCACCTGCTGAGCCAAGCTGCTTACCCGCCCCGAGCCATCGAGCATGACCTCCGTCACGATCCGACTCCCGCAAGTCGCCGACCGCCGCTCCCCCCGGCCATCCGGCGAAGGCAGGCTGGTCACGACGGGCGACGACGCCGCGAGCCGCAGAATGTCGGTGGTATAGAGCGGTGTGTTCACCTCAGCACCGCCGCCAAGTCGTGCCGGCAGGACCATCTTCGAGCAGGATGCCGTCTGTCTGCAATTCGCTGCGGATACGATCGGCGGTCGCGAAGTCGCGCGCCTGCTTGGCGGCGGTGCGCTCGGCCACTCGCGCCTCGACAGCGGCATCGCCATCACCGCGAAACCACTGGTCAGCCGTGCTTGCGAACAGGCCGAGCAGCTGCCCGCTCGCCTTCAGCACGGCGGGATCGTTTATCTGTCCCAAGCGCGCGACTGCCAGCGGCGTGTTGAGATCGTCTTCGAGAGCCTGAAGCACGCCTGGGTCGAGTTCCCCCGCGCCGTCTTCGGCCGCTCGCCGATAGAGCCCGTCCAACGTGGCCTTGGTTTGCGCAATCAACTCCGGAGTCCACGCAACCGGCTGCCGATAATGCGCGCTCGATAAGGCCAGCCGTAGCACTTCACCACTCTGGCCACGCGCCAGCAATTCATTCACCAGCACAACATTGCCCAGGCTCTTGGACATCTTCTCCGAGCCGAAATCAACGAATCCATTATGCATCCAATACCGCGCCAACGGTGCCCCGCCATGCGCGCAGCGGCTCTGGGCAGCCTCATTCTCATGATGCGGAAACACCAGGTCGATGCCGCCGCCATGAATGTCGATCGTCTCGCCCAAGTGCGCGCGGATCATGGCGGAGCATTCGATGTGCCAGCCGGGCCGCCCCCGCCCCCACGGAGATTCCCAGCCGATCACCTCCGGCGCACTCGGCTTCCACAGCACGAAGTCGCCCGGTGCCCGCTTGTAAGGCGCGACCTCGACCCGTGCGCCCGCCAGCATCGCGTCCCGGTCCCGTCGGCTGAGTGCGCCATAATCCGGGTCCGATCCGACATCAAACAACACATGCCCTTCGGCAGCATAGGCATGGCCGCGCTCGATCAGGTTCGCGATCATCGCCACCATCGGTCCGATCTCCTGCGTCGCGTGCGGGGCCAAGTCGGGGTCCTCGACTCCCAGCCCCCGCATGTCGTCGAGGTATGCTTGCTCGTACCGCGCCGTGATCACCTCCGGCGCGACGCCTTCCCCACGCGCCGCCTCGATGATCTTGTCGTCCACATCCGTGATGTTGCGCGCATACACCACGCTATCAGCACCATATTGATGCCGCAGCAGGCGCCGCAGCGTATCGAACACCACCGCCGGCCGCGCATTGCCGATGTGGGCGCGGCCGTACACCGTCGGCCCGCACACATACATGGTGATGCGCTTGGGGTCGGCGGGCACGAACTCGCGCTTTTCTCGCGCCATGGTGTCGTAAAGGCGGATCACGTCGGCTGTCCGGAACGGCGATAGGTTTCGACCCAGTCGATGATTGCCCGCCCACTGGCATCGAGCAGCGAAAAGGTGCGGCTTCCCGTCATCCAGTCCGGCCGTTCGGCCCGCGGACTGTAGACCATGTCGGTGGCGAGGTTCGCCAGCAGGAAGAACAGCGTCGCGCCGACCAGCCCCTTGAGCATCCCGAAACCGCCACCCAGGAAGCGATCCACCGGTCCAAGCATCGAACGCCGGCTGACATGTCCCGCCTTCCCCGCGACGAAGCGCACCAGGACATAGACCGGCAGGAACACGAGCGCGAACGCCAGCGCCGCTGCGGCAGCCGGGCTCGAGGTCAGGCTCATCACCGCCCCCGTCACCGGCGCATGGAACAGCTTCAGGGCCACGATCGCGCCGAGCCATGCCGCCAGCGCGAGCACCTCATGCACGAACCCGCGCACGAACCCGACCAGCGCTCCGCCGCCCAGGAGCAGGATCACGAAGATGTCGAGCGCGGTCACGGGTGCGGGCTAGCGTAGCTGATGGGGAGAGACCAGACCCTCAACGGCGCTCGTCCCGAGCGAAGTCGAGGGGCGCTGGCTCGCGAACTATAGCGCCCCTCGACTACGCTGCGTTACGCTCGGGACGAGCGGTCATGTTTGTGACAACCATCAACGTCCCATGATCCGCTCGACAAGCTGCCGCAGCTGCCCGAACCGCGCGACCCTAATCCCCTTGGCCGTCTCGACCCCGCCCGGCACCCACGCGTCCTCGAAGCCGAGTTTGGCCGCTTCCTTCAGCCGCAGCGCTGTATGCGCCACCGGCCGCACCTCGCCCGACAGCGCCACCTCGCCCATCACCACCGCTTCCGCCGGCACCGGCCGTTCGGTCAAGGCGGAGACCAGTGCTGCTGCAACCGCCAGGTCGGCCGCCGGGTCCTGCAGCTTGTAGCCCCCGGCCACGTTCAGATAGACCTCCGCCGTCGCGAAGCTCATCCCGCAGCGCGCTTCCAGCACCGCCAGCAGCATCGCCAGCCGTCCCCCGTCCCAGCCCACCGTGGACCGCCGCGGGGTCGCGCCGCTGGCCAGCCTCATCACCAGCGCCTGCACCTCGACCAGCACCGGCCGAGTCCCCTCCAGCGCCGGAAAGATGGCCGTCCCGCTGACCGGATCGTCGCGCTTGGTCAGGAAGAGCGCACTCGGGTTCGGCACCTCGGCCAGCCCGGCGCCCTCCATCGCGAACACGCCGATCTCGTCCGTTCCGCCGAAGCGGTTCTTTACCGCACGCAGGATGCGATACTGGTGGCTGCGCTCCCCTTCGAAGTTCAGCACTGCGTCGACCATATGCTCCAGCACGCGCGGTCCGGCGATGCTCCCGTCCTTGGTGACGTGCCCGACCAGGATCAGCGCCGTGCCGCGATCCTTGGCGAAGCGGATCAGCTCCTGCGCCGACGCTCGCACCTGGCTGACCGTGCCGGGCGCGCCCTCGATCAGGTCGGAGTGCATGGTCTGGATGGAGTCGATCACCAGCAGCGCCGGTGCCGGCCCGCT
>CADCWB010000139.1 GCA_902806295.1 uncultured Sphingomonas sp.
CCAAGCTGACCACAGGCTTGCCGAACAATGACGGAAATGTGGCGCAAATCATTGCAGGCATAGCGCGATAAGGTAGGCGGAAGGTCACCCTGTCGCGTCGAGGGCTACCCCGCTACAAGCAGGGCAATGACGGAAGCCGCCCCCATCTCTGCCGAATATCGTGCTGGTTCCGACCCCCGGACGCTGCGCGATGCGCTGGGCTGCTTCGCGACCGGCGTGACAGTGGTCACTTGCCTCGACCGAAGCGGCCAACCGGTCGGCCTGACCGCCAACAGCTTCACCTCCGTCAGCCTCGATCCGCCCCTGCTGCTGGTCTGCGTCAAGCGCAGCGCCAGCAGCGCTTCGGCGCTGGTCCGGGCCAGCCACTTCGCCGTGAATGTGCTGCAGACCGGCCAGCAGCCCGCCTCCATCCGCTTCGCCACCAAGGACCAGGACCGCTTCGGCGCGACCCCGTGGAGCCCGGGCGAATACGGCCCGCCGGTGCTGCGCGACTCGCTCGGCGTCTTCGAATGCGCCGCCCACGCTGTGCACGAGGGCGGCGATCACCATATCCTCGTGGGTGAGGTGCTGCGGGCGAGCTTCGACTCGACGCTCGACCCCTTGCTTTACTTCCGCGGCCGCTATCGCCGCCTGCACTTCGACTAGTCCCCAGGAGGGCGCATGACCGACCATCGACTTGCCGCCCCGCTCGACGCCGCCGATCCTTACGCTCGCGAGACGCAGACCTTTCCCGTGCTGTCGGCCGAAATGGCCGGACGCGTCGCCCGCTTCGGCCGGGAAGAGGAAGTGTCGGACGGCGCCGCTCTGTTCCGCCGCGGTGAGCGCTCTGTCGACTTCTTCCTCGTGCTGGACGGCGCGATCGACATCATCGACCACAACGAGGCAAACGGCGACAGCATCGTTCACCAGCATCGCGCGCGCCAGTTCACCGGTGAGCTGGACCTGTTCAACGATCGCAAGATCCTGGTCTCGGGCCTGGCGCAGGGTCCGACGCGCGTGGTGCGCGTGCCCCGCGCCGACTTCCGCAGCCTGCTGACGGCCGAGCCCGACATCGGCGAGATCATCATGCGCGCCTTCATCCTGCGCCGCGTCGGGCTGATGCGGCACGAGCAGGGCGGGGTGGAGCTGATCGGGCCGATGGACGATCCCCACACCAGTCGCTTGAACGGTTTCCTTACCCGGAACGGCTATCCGCACACCACCACCGACAGCGTTTTGCATCCGGAGCGGATCGGCGAATGCGGACTGTCCGTGGACCAGCTGCCCGTAGTGCTGAGCGACGGCGAGGTGCTGGTCCGCCCGTCCAACCATCGGCTGGCCGACCATCTCGGCCTCACGGTGGCGATCGATCCCGAGCACCGCTTCGACCTGGCGGTGGTCGGGGCCGGACCGGGCGGCTTGGCCGCGGCGGTTTACGCTGCCTCAGAGGGGCTCGATACCGTGGTCTTGGAGACGATCGCGCCGGGCGGCCAGGCCGGGACCAGTTCCAAGATCGAGAATTATCTCGGCTTTCCGACCGGCATCTCGGGGCAGGCGCTCGCCGGCCGAGCGCAGGTGCAGGCGCAGAAGTTCGGGGCCAAGCTCGCCGTTGCCCGCTCCGTTGCGTCGGCCGCCGCCGATGAAGAGGGCTATACGCTCACCCTCGACTGCGGCCAGCCGGTGCGCACCCGTGCGATCGTCGCCGCCAGCGGCGCCCGTTACCGGAAGCTCGATGCACCCGGCATCGATCGGTTCGAAGGCTCAGGTGTCCACTATGCCGCCACTGCGATGGAGGCGAACCTCTGCGCCGGCCGGCCGGTGGTGATCGTCGGCGGCGGCAACTCGGCGGGCCAGGCGGCGGTGTTCATGGCCCAGCACGCCAGCCACGTGCACCTGCTGGTCCGTGGCGAGGGTCTGGCCGCGACCATGAGCCGCTACCTCATCGACCGCATCGACGCCGGCGAGCGCATCACCCTGCATCGCTATTGCTCGGTTGAGGAGATTGGCGGCGCGCGAAGCCTGGAATGGGTGCGCTGGCGGGTTGGCGGGCAGGAGCCGGAGACGGTTGATGCCGCCGCCCTGTTCGTGATGATCGGCGCGGCGCCGAACAGCGAGTGGTTGGACGGCCTCGCCGAAAGCGACGGCAAGGGCTTTCTCTGCACCAACAGCGGCAACTCGCCTTTCATGACCTCCGCGCCGGGTGTGTTCGCCGTTGGCGACGTCCGCTCCGATTCGGTCAAGCGTGTCGCCTCAGCCGTCGGCGAGGGCTCGGTCGTGATCCAGTTTGTGCACCGCTATCTGGAAGAGCGCAGCCGCGGCGATCACCGGCTCAAGGCTAGCCCGGCCAACATCGCCGCTAGGGAGGCCGGTCCGCTCGCCGCGGAATAGGCTAGTGCGCTTGGCTCGGCGCTTCGGCTGCCTTTGGCGCGCCGCGCAGATGCTTGATCAGGTGCAGCGCCGCCACGGTTACCCCGCCGACGAGGATGCCGGCGATCGCGCCGCCGAGCGCGTTGAGCAGCCATTCCCACGCCGGCACCCAGAAGCCGACGCCCGCCGCGCCCGCATGCGCCAAGTGATGAACCAGATGCGGCAAGGTGACGGAACCCAGCTCCTCCATCCCGTGCAGCAGGATCTGCCCGCCGACCCACAACATCGCGGCCGTGCCGATCACTGAGAGGGCTGAGAGCAGCTTCGGCACGCCAGTGACCAGCCCTCGCCCGATCGTCTGCGACACCCGATTGCGCCGGGCCGCCAAGTGCAGGCCGATGTCGTCCAGCTTCACGATCAGCCCAACCGCTCCATAGACCGCCACCGTGATCACCACCGCCACTGCCGCCAGCGCGGCGCCCTGCATCACCAGGCCATTGCCCTCCAGCTCGGCCAGCGCGATCGCCATGATCTCGGCCGACAGGATGAAGTCCGTGCGGATCGCACCCGCGACCTGCCGGTCCTCCAGCTCCTGCGGGGTGTCGGCTGCCAGCAGCTCCGCCTCGGCATGGTGGTCGCCGGCCAGCTTCTCCCAGATCTTCTCGGTCGCCTCGAACGCGAGATAGGCGCCGCCGATCATCAGGAGCGGAGTGATCAGCCATTCGGCGAACGCCGCCAGCAGCATGGCGACGGGCAGCAGGATGAGCAGCTTATTCTTCAGGCTGCCGAGCGCGATCTTGCCGATAATCGGCAGTTCGCGGTCGGGCGTCAGGCCTGTCACATAGCGCGGAGTGACGGCGGTATCGTCGATCACCACGCCCGCCGCCTTGGTTCCGGCCTTGCCCACCGCCGCGCCGATGTCGTCGATCGACGAGGCCGCCAGTTTGGTCAGGGTCGCGACATCGTCGAGCAGGGCGATCAATCCGGACGGCATGGGAACTCCCGTTGGTGCCGGCCCGCGTTAGGCGAACTTGCATGGCCAGCGCAATTCGAGCATCCGCGCGGCCATGTTGAGCCTTGAGCAAGTCCGTCACGACCGCGCTACCGTGGAACGCGCCATCGCAGCCAAGGGCGTCACCATCGACGTCGCTGCGCTGCTGCAGCTCGACGGCGACGTGCGGGCGCTCAAGACCGAGATCGACGGCCTGCGCGCGGAGCGCAACGCCATCTCCGCCGGCTTCAAGTCCGCCGCTCCGGACGCGAAGGCCGAGCTTGGGCGCCGCGCCAAGGAGGCGGGCATCAAGGCCAGCGAGTACGAGGCCGAGCTCGCCATCAAGGAGACCGAACTGAAGGAGCTGATGCTCCGCCTGCCCAACATTCCGTGGCAGGGTGCGCCGGTCGGCCCGGACGAGAGCTTCAACACCGTGGTCCGCACCGAGGGCAGCCCACGCGAGTTCGGCTTCGAACCGCTCGATCACGTCACCCTGCTCGAGCGGAACGACTGGGCCGACCTCACCCGCATCGTCCAGATCGCCGGATCGCGCACCTATTGCCTCAAGGGCCGCCTTGCCCTGCTCGAAGGCGCGTTGATGAATTGGGCGCTGCAGAAGATCGCGGCGGCCGGCTTCACCCCCATGACCGTGCCGGCGCTGACCCGTGAGGACGCGTTCGTTCGGCAAGGTCAGTTCCCCGGCCATCGCGAGGAGACCTACCAGCTTCCCAACGACGATCTGTGGCTGGCCGGCACGGCCGAAGTGGCTCTCACCTCGCTGCACTCAGGCGAGATCCTCGACCTCTCCAACGGCCCGGTGCTGTACGCCGGCACGTCCCCCTGCTTCCGCCGCGAAGCCGGTAGCGCGGGCCGCGACGTTCGCGGACTCCTCCGCGTCCATCAGTTCCTCAAGGTCGAGCAATATGTCATCTGCGAGGCAGACGAGGCAGTTTCCGCCGAGTGGCACGCCCGGCTGCTCGGCCTCGCCGAAGAACTGCTGCGTGACCTCGAAATCCCCTATCAGGTAATCGAAACCTCGACCGGCGACATGGGTCTGGGCAAATACCGCATGAACGACATCGAGAGCTGGGTACCGAGCCTCGGCAAGTACCGCGAGACCCACAGCTGCTCGACCCTGCACGACTGGCAGGCCCGCCGCGCCAACCTTCGCTATCGTGATAAGGACGGCAAGGTCCGCTTCGCCCACACCCTCAACAACACTGCGCTCGCGAGCCCTCGCATTCTGGTGCCGCTGCTCGAGAACCATCAGCAGGAGGACGGCCGGGTGCGTCTACCGGCGGCGATCCGGCCGCTGATGGGCGGAAGCGAGTTCTTATAGCACCCCAATGACCCGCGACCCCGACACCATCCCGCCGTCCACCGCCGCTCGCCTGCGCGAAGTCGGCGTTCTCCTGCCGCGCCTGTGGAAAAGCCTGGCTCCCGTCACTCCGCTCGGGCCCCTGGACGGTCCCAAATGCCTGGTTATTCCCGGCTTTCTCGCGCACGACCGCTCCACCGCCGAGCTGCGCCAGGCCTTTGCCGCCGCTGGCTGGCGCACCGAGGGCTGGAACCTCGGCCTCAACAGGGGCGCCAAAGCCGACACGCTGATCCGTCTCCGCCAGCGGTTCGATCAGTTCGGCCAAGGTGAGAAGGTGCTGCTGGTCGGCTGGAGCCTGGGCGGCGTGTTCGCCCGCGAACTGGCGCGCGAAGTGCCGGACCATGCGCTCGCCGTGGCGACGCTAGGTTCGCCCTTCTCCGGCGATCCGCACTGGAACAACGTCTGGCGCATGTATGAGCTCGTGGCGGGTCACAAGGTCGATCAGCCGCCGATCATGCGCGACAACAGCAAGCCGCCAGTCCCGACCCTTGCCCTCTGGTCGCGCAAGGACGGTATCGTCGCCCCGCGCGCCGCCTATGGCTTGGCCGAGGAATCGGACGAGGCAGTGGAGATTGGCTGCAGCCACATGGGTTTCGCCGTTACCCCTGCCGCTACCCGCCGAGTGGCGGCCGAGACGACCCGCTTTCTCACGGACAGGGGTCTCAACCCTACGCGGCCTGCGCCGAATCCTCCACGGCGTACCTTGGTTTAGGCCGGCAGCTCCGCTCGCTCCAGCGCCTGCACCACCGCATCCAAACTGTCCGACACGAAGTAGAGCGGCTGCATGGCATCGTGCCGGTAGGGGGAAGCGGTGGCCTCTTCGGTCGTGAACCGCCGCCGCTCGATGCCGGCATCCTCCAGGCTCGCCCGCGCCTCGCCGAAACTGCTCGCTAGCCCGGCGCCGAGGATACGGACCTCGCCCTCCTCCCGACACAAGCCGAACTCCACCGTGTGCCAGTAGAGCCGCGCAACCCACTCCCCCCGACCGGCGATGATCGCCTGCTGGCCGACCCGCCCAATCGCCTCCATCGCTCGCGCCATGCCGGAATGGGCCAGCATCGGCACATGGCCGAAGATGTCGTGAAAGCAGTCGGGCTCTTCCAGATAGTCGAGCTGCGCCCGGCTGCGGATGAAGTTGCCGACCGGGAATATTCGCGCCGCCAGCATGGCGAAGAAGGCCTCGTCCGGGACCAATCCCGGCACCGCCACACAGCGCCAGCCGGTGCGCGCCTGCAGCCGCTGGTTCATGCGGCCGAGCTCCGGCACGCCCGGCGCGCCGAGGTCGAGCAGGTCGAGGCCGTCCAGGAATGCGGCGACCACCCGCCCGCGCAGCAAAGCCACCTGCCGCGCATAAAGCTCGTCCCAGACCGCATGATCTTCAGCGGTGAACTTGTTCCAGCCTTGATCCACGACGTGCGCACGCCAGCTGGATTGTTCTTCCTCGGCGATGGGATTGTCGTGCAGGTCGAGAAACATGCGGGTTCTCCAGACATGAAAAACCCCGCCGGACCAGGTCGGGCGGGGTGGGTGAAAGCTTGTCGATAAGACGCGCGTCAGCCGATCCCCACCTCGCGGGGATAATAGGGAGCAGCGGCGGCGGTGATGCGGATCATCGGCAATGCTTATCCGGCTCGCCGCCTGAACGCCAGATGGCCGGCATCGACGGACACTCGGGCGGCTGCGGGCGTTAAGCGTTGTACAAGGAGATCAAGCATGACCCAGGACGGCAAACGCGTGGCCAAATATGCGGCGGTTGGTGCACTTATCGCCATTCCCATCCCGATCGTCGGCCCGATCATCGGCGGCATCGTCGGCGCGGTGATGGGGCACAACAAGAACAAGCGCGAGGCTCGCGGCTACTACTGAGCGCCTCCCTCCGCCAACCGATCGATCACTGCGGCGAGGGCCAGGTCGCGCTCCGTGATACGGCGCGCGTCATGGCTGGTCAGCCGGAAGTCGACCCGGTTCCAGACGGAGGTGAACTCGGGATGGTGGTCGACCTTCTCCGCATGCAGCGCGACGCGGGTCAGGAAGGCGAATGCTTCGGCAAAGTCGCGAAAGCGATAGCTCCGCCGCAACGCGCCGTTATCTTGGGTCCAGCCCTCGGGTATGTTCATCGGGCGCAACTAGCACAGCCGCTGTCCTACTGCTCCCCTGATGCGCTAAGCCGGGCTTATGATGTTTCCGCAAACGCACGATCGTCTCGCCCAGCGCGATACGGATCCTTGCGCGGGGGCGAACAGGACGGGGACGTAGTGTCTATGTTGTCCATGTTGAACCGGCGCCCACCCGCCGGCGCGACTTGCCAAGCCGGGTGGTGCGGAGCAGGAGCAGTGCAACGACAGGAGACCCGCCATGGCCACCGCCACCGCTGAACTGACCCCGCTTGGTCTTGAGAACCCGATGGGCACCGACGGCTTCGAGTTCGTCGAATATGCCGCGCCCGATCCCGAGCTGCTCCGCTCGCTGTTCGCCAAGCTCGGCTTTCCGGCCATTGCGCGCCATCGGCAGCAAGACATCACCTTGCATCGGCAAGGCGACATCAACTTCCTGATCAACGCGCATGACGAGAGCCATGCCGCTGACTTCGCGTCCGAGCACGGTCCCTCCGCAGTGGCCATGGCTTTTCGGGTCAAGGATGCGTCTGCAGCCCATGCGCGGGCACTGGAACTTGGCGCGACCGACATGAGCGCGCGCGGGCTCGGCTGGCCGGCCATCGAAGGGATTGGGGGTTCGCTGCTCTACCTGGTCGATCGTTATGGCGTGAACGGCAGCGCCTACGGCGACGACCAGTGGGACTTCGAGCCCGACGCCGAGGCGCGGATGGAGCAAGCTCACAGCCACCTCGTCTACCTCGACCACCTGACCCACAACGTCCACCGCGGCCGCATGGCGCACTGGGCCGACTTCTATGAGAGGCTCTTCAATTTCCGCGAGATCCGCTACTTCGACATCGAGGGCAAGGTCACGGGCCTGTTCTCCAAGGCGATGACCAGCCCGGACGGCAAGATCCGCATCCCTCTGAACGAAAGCCAGGACGACAAGAGCCAGATCGAGGAGTTCCTGCGCGAATATGGCGGCGAGGGCATCCAGCACATCGCGCTCGGCTCCACCGACATCTACGCCTCGGTCGACATCCTGTCCGTGCGCGGCATTCCGTTCCAGGATACGCCCGAGACCTATTACGACCTGCTGGACGAGCGGGTGAAGGACCACGGCGAGCCGCTTGGGGAACTCAAGAAGCGCCGCATCCTGGTCGACGGCGCGCCGACCGAAGGGCAGGGCCTGCTGCTGCAGATCTTCACCCAGAACGTGATCGGCCCCATCTTCTACGAGATCATCCAGCGCAAAGGGAACGAGGGCTTCGGCGAGGGCAACTTCAAGGCGCTGTTCGAAAGCATCGAGCTGGATCAGATTCGGCGCGGGGTGATCAGTGCGGAGTGAGTTAGCCACACCTCTCATGCTGAGGAGTGACTGAGCGGA
>CADCWB010000140.1 GCA_902806295.1 uncultured Sphingomonas sp.
AGGCCGTCAATCCCGCCCAGGTCCACGAAGGCGCCATAGTCGGTGATGTTCTTGACCACGCCCTCGATCACCTGACCTTCGGCCAGGCTCTGGATCAGGCCGCTACGCTGCTCGGCGCGGGTTTCCTCCAGGATGGCGCGGCGCGACACGACGATGTTGCCGCGGCGGCGATCCATCTTGAGGATCTGAAACGGGGTCGGCTGGTCCATCAGCGGAGTGACGTCGCGAACCGGGCGGATATCCACTTGGCTACCCGGCAGGAAGGCGACGGCGCCGCCAAGGTCGACGGTGAAGCCGCCCTTGACCCGGCCGAAGATCACGCCCTCGACGCGGTTGCCGGCCTCGAATTCCTTTTCCAGCAAGTCCCAGGCGGCTTCGCGGCGGGCACGGTCGCGCGACAGCATGGCCTCGCCCTGTGCATTCTCGACCCGGTCGACAAAGACCTGAACTTCGTCCCCGACGTTCAACTCGGCTTTCTGGCCCGGCGCGGCGAACTCGCGCAGCGGCACCCGCCCTTCGCTCTTCAACCCGACGTCGATCACCGCCAGGTCATTCTCGATGGCGGTCACCTTGCCGGTGACGACCTTGCCTTCGAAAGTCTCGTTCTCGCCGCCTAGCGAGTCGTTGAGGAGCGCCGCGAAATCGTCGCGGGTCGGAAAAGCCGCAGTGGCCATATGCTTGTGTTTCTCTCTTGCTTCGTTGTCGTTTGCCGCCAGCCGGACCCCGTGGTCGGCTTTCCATCTGGCGGGCCTGGCAACCCATTACCGCCCCGCCGGCCCCATGCCGGACGAGGGATCCCGCAACCGATGATCTTCAGCAGGCAGCAGCCTCTGCGTGAACGCAACAAGCGCGTCAGGCGAGCGGCCTTAGCCGACAACCTCACGCGCGCGTACAAAGACGAGCTGGCCCGCGAAGAATTCTCGTCCGCTGGACAGCGGCCCCTTAGCCGAAGGGGGGCAAGAGGGCAACCTGCTGTGGAGTCGGAGGAATCAGGCAGGGTAGCGAGGCAGATGAAGCTGATGGCGTGCTGGCCGACGCAAGAAGGGCCGCTCCATCGCTGGAGCGGCCCTTCTAAACCCGCAAGCAAGCTGAGGACGGCTTAGCCGAGCATTTCCTGCTCGAGCTTCTTGGCCATTTCTTCGATGTTCTCCGGCGGCCAGCCGGGGATGTCCATGCCAAGCCGCAGGCCCATCGAGGCGAGCACTTCCTTGATCTCGTTAAGGCTCTTGCGGCCGAAGTTCGGGGTGCGGAGCATTTCCGCTTCCGTCTTCTGCACCAAGTCGCCGATGTAGATGATGTTGTCGTTCTTGAGGCAGTTGGCCGACCGCACCGACAGTTCCAGCTCGTCGACCTTCTTGAGCAGGTAGCGATTGAGCTGATTGGTATCGGTGGTGGTCTCCGGCAACGCGCCGCCGGTGCCCGGCTGGCTGACGGCCTGGCCGATCATCGGCGAAGCCATCCGTGCCTGACCATCGTCGAAGCCGACAAACAGCGCCAGCTGATCCTGCAGGATGCGCGCGGCATAGCCCAGCGCCTCCTCCGGAGTGACGGTGCCATCCGTGTCGACGGTCAGGGTGAGCTTGTCGTAATCGAGCTCCTGCCCGACACGGGTGTTTTCGACCTTGTAAGCGACCTGCCGAACCGGGCTGTAGAGCGCATCAACCGGGATCAGGCCGATCGGCGCGTCGGCCGGGCGGTTGGCCGAGGCCGGAACATAGCCCTTCCCGATGTCGGCGGTCAGCTCCATGTTGAGCGTCGCGCCCTGGTCGAGGTGGCAGATGACCAGCTCGGGATTGGTGATCTCGATATCCCCGCTGGTCTGGATCTGACCGGCGGTCACTTCGCCCGGGCCAGTCGCGGTGAGGTGCAGCCGCTTGGGCCCCTCGCCTTCCATGCGCAGCGCGATCTGCTTCACATTAAGGACCATGTCGGTCACATCCTCGCGTACGCCGGCGAGGCTGGAGAACTCATGCAGCACGCCCTCGATCTTGATCGACGTGACGGCGGCGCCCTGGAGGGAGGACAGCAGCACGCGGCGCAGCGAGTTGCCCAGCGTCATGCCGAAGCCGCGCTCCAGCGGCTCGGCCACGAACACGGCCTTGCGGCGGACGTCGCCGGTCGACTTGCGCTCCAGCGAGTTCGGCTTCTTGAGTTCCTGCCAGTTCTTTGCGTTGACGGCCATTTTTGTTCCTTGGCAGTGCGGGCGGCTGGGGAGCCGCTCTATTTCAGTTCAGTCGGCGGGCGAAGCGGCGGCGCGATTAAACGCGGCGGCGCTTGCTTGGCCGGACGCCGTTGTGCGGGATCGGCGTCACGTCGCGGATGGAGGTGATCTGGAAACCAACCGCCTGCAGCGCCCGCAGCGCGCTTTCACGGCCCGATCCGGGACCCTTCACCTCGACCTCGAGCGTGCGGACGCCATGGTCCGCCGCCTTCTTGCCCGCGTCCTCGGCGGCGACCTGGGCGGCGTAGGGAGTCGACTTGCGACTGCCCTTGAAGCCCATCATGCCGGCCGAGCTCCACGCGATGGCGTTGCCCTGGGCATCGGTGATGGTGATCATGGTGTTGTTGAACGACGCATTCACGTGGGCCACGCCCGCCGTGATGTTCTTGCGCTCGCGGCGGCGAAGCCGCTGGGGTGCTTGAGCCATTGTGGACTACATCCTTGGAAATCTGTTGCGCTGACGGAGGGCTGCCTCCGGCGGATCGAAGAAGGAGGCAATCGCCACCACGCGTGAAGCGCGGCGCCGAGCGCCTCGGTTGGCTTACTTCTTCTTACCGGCGATCGGCTTGGCCTTGCCCTTGCGGGTGCGCGCATTGGTGTGCGTGCGCTGGCCGCGGACCGGCAGGCCCTTGCGATGGCGCAGGCCGCGATAGCAGGCCATGTCCATCAGCCGCTTGATGTTCATCGCGGTTTGCCGGCGAAGGTCGCCTTCCACCTGATGATCGGCGTCGATCGATTCGCGGATCTGCAGAACTTCCTGGTCCGTCAGGTCCTGAACCCGGCGCTCGGTCCCGATGTTCAGCTTGGTGGTGATTTCCTTGGCCTTGGTCCGCCCAATGCCGTGGATGTAGGTCAGCGCGATTTCCACGCGCTTGTTGGTGGGGATGTTGACCCCGGCAATACGTGCCATGTGTTCGCTTGCTTCCTTTAAGCTCCACAGGGAGACCGCAGACGGCCGCCCCATCTCTTCGCTGCAAACCCGCCCGTCCAATGCGAAAACGGCGCGCGCACGAATGCGCCGCCGGACACTGGAAGAACGGGATGGAGGCGCAGATAGGATTGCGGTTGCCCCAAGTCAACTCCGCTTTGCGCTGCCGACCCGCTCCGCTACAGCCAGGCCGGATGGAGCGGCTTTCCCTGGCCCAGGGCATCCCCGAAGCCTTTCGGGGGAGCATCTTGGCCCTTGGCAATTTCGACGGCTTTCACCTCGGTCACCAGGCGGTGGTCGGGCGGGCCGTGGCGCGCGCGCACCATGAGGGTCGCCCCGCCGTGGTCGCGACCTTCGATCCGCATCCGGTGCGCTTGTTCAAGCCCGACCTGCCGCCCTTTCGCCTGACCAGCCTCGACCAGCGCCAACGGCTGTTCGGCGGTGCGGGTGCCGACGCAATGCTCGTGTTCGGCTTCGACGCCACGCTGGCCGCGACCTCGGCCGAACAGTTTGTCACGGGCCTACTGTCCGAGCGGATCGGCGCGTCGGGGGTGGTCACGGGCGAGGACTTCACCTTCGGCGCGCGGCGCGGCGGCAACGTTGGCGTGCTGCGCGAGCTTGGTGGCCGCCACGGCATCGCTGCCGAGTGCGTCGCTCCGATCCAGCTTGACCGGCAGCCGGTCAGCTCCAGCCGGATTCGCGCTGCGCTCCAGGACGCCGATCCGGCCACCGCCACCCGCTTGCTGACCCGTCCGTTCGCGATCGAGGGCATGGTCGAGCATGGCGACAAGCGCGGGCGAACGCTCGGCTACCCGACCGCCAATCTGCGGATCGGCGACTATCTTCGCCCGGCCTACGGCATCTACGCGGTCCGGGTGCGGCTCGATGACGGGAGCGAGCATGCGGGGGTCGCCAGCCTGGGCGTCCGCCCGACCTTCGATCCGCCCACCGAGCTGCTCGAGACCTACCTGTTCGACTTCGCCGGCGACCTCTACGGGCGCACGATCGAGGTCAGCCTCCACGCCTACCTGCGCGGCGAGGAGAAGTTCAACGGCGTCGATGCGCTGATCGAGCAGATGCGGAGTGACGAAGCGGAAACGCGGCGGCTGCTTCTGCCGTCATTGCGAGGAGCGTAGCGACGCGGCAATCCAGCAACTTATCACTGCAGGCCGGACGAAGAAACTGGATTGCTTCGCCGCGCTCGCAATGACGGGTTGGTTTGCATCTCCCCCGTAGGCCGCTAGAGCGCGCTCCGAAATGGCGACAGACAGCAACCAAGAAAAACCCGACTACCGCTCCACCGTTTTCCTGCCCAAGACCGACTTCCCGATGAAGGCCGGCCTGCCGCAGAAGGAGCCGGCGATCCTCGC
>CADCWB010000141.1 GCA_902806295.1 uncultured Sphingomonas sp.
GCGCCTTGGCTAAGCCGAGGTCCCGACTTCCTACCTCCTTCTAGGTCGCTCCGACACTGTCGCGAGCGGCCTTTCGCTTGGGGCCAGGTCCAGCGCGAGCAGGAGCGTACGGCGCCAGGCATCGTTATCGGTCACCGCCCACACCCGCGTCTGCCCGTTCGGCAGCCTCTCCGCAGCCAGCCCTTCCACATTGTCGATTAAGCCGAGGGGCAGGGTCGCGGCCGTCCGCAGCCGATAACCTCCCTTGCCCCTCGTCAGCCACGCCAGTCGGTTGCGGATCCCGCCAATACCGATGCCACGCACCGCCACCAAGATTCGGCCGTCCGGCAATCGCACGGCCTCCGCCACTTCTCCCTCGACGCCCGCCAACGGCGCGGTTGCCAGACCCCGATCGGTGACCGTCAGCACGCGCTTGCCATTCTCCGGCAGGAGCAGGGGAAGGCCGCTACTCAGGACCATCCCTTCGACGCCTTTGTTCTTTCGCCAGCCAAGGCCGCGCAGGTTGATGACCAGCGCGCCACGGGTGAAGTCGCGGTTGTAGAACCACAGCCCATGCCGGTACTCGAACGTAACCAACCAGCCCTGCCGGCGCCGGTCCCATACTAACGCTTCGCTATCGCGATTCTTCTTCAGCGTCGGATCGCCGGGTCCCGCCGGCAAGTCGCGGATGCGGGCCACGGGCCTGCTGCCAGGCTTTGGCAGGTCCACCAGCGCGCCCGAATCGGTCAACGCCAACAGCCCGCTGGAACTGAGCGCCAGCGCGGACAAACCGGCAAAGCGCGGATCATCGACCTTCACCGCCCACGCCCCAATGATTTCGAACGGCCCCGCCTGCGCTTGCCGGAGCGCGACAGGCTGATAGCTCAGCGTGGCAAGGTTAGGCGGAAGCGGACGACGGTCTGGGCCCTCGTTCCGCTGATCCTGGCGCAGTGCAACAAAAGCGAAGAGAGTCAGGCACAAGCTGACCACGAGTCTGAACCAGGGCTGCAGATGCCGTTCACTCTTTGACAACAGCGAATCGTTATTAAGCACTTGAGCGGACGGGATTTCTCCCCCTGTCATCCTGAGCCGCACTAATTCCCTCGCGTCGCGTAACGAGGGCGGGCCCGGCGCCGGTTGCGTATCAGCGTCGGGCCCTTCCATATTCTGCGCCGTTCAGCGCTTCTCGAACAATGAAGCAAGCTGATCGACCAGGGCGCCGCCGAGTTGCTCGGCATCCATTATCGTCACCGCGCGGTCATAGTAGCGGGTCACATCATGGCCGATGCCGATTGCCGCCAGTTCCACCGGCGAACGACTTTCAATCCAGCCGATCACCTGCCGCAAATGCTTTTCGAGGTACGCACCGCCGTTGGCGCTGGCCGTGCTGTCATCGACCGGTGCCCCGTCGGAAATCACCATCAGGATGCGGCGCTCCTCCGGCCGGGCGATCAGCCGATTATGCGCCCACAGCAGCGCTTCGCCGTCGATATTTTCCTTGAGCAGCCCTTCCCGCATCATCAGGCCTAGGTTGCGGCGGGCATGACGGTAGGGCTCGTCCGCCCGTTTGTAGATGATATGGCGAAGGTCGTTGAGGCGGCCTGGAGTCGGTGGCCGGCCCTCGCTGAGCCAGGCCTCCCGGCTTTGGCCGCCCTTCCACGCCCTGGTGGTGAACCCCAGTATCTCCGTCGCAACGCCGCAGCGTTCCAGCGTTCGCGCCAGAATGTCGGCGCTGGTCGCCGCGATCGAGATCGGCCGGCCGCGCATGGAGCCGCTATTATCGATCAGCAGGCTGACCACCGTGTCCTTGAACTCGGTCTCGCGCTCGATCTTGTAGCTGAGCGCATGGCCGGGCGAGGTCACCACCCGGGCGAGCCGCGCAGCGTCAAGCATGCCTTCTTCCTGGTCGAAGTCCCAGCTGCGCGTCTGCTGCGCCATCAGACGGCGCTGTAGCCGGTTGGCCAGCCTTGTCACGATCGAGGACAATGCGCCCATCTGACCATCGAGATAAGCCCGGAGCCGGTTCAGCTCCTCCTCGTCGCACAGGTCCAGCGCCTCGACCACCTCGTCGAACCGAACGGTGAACGCCTTATAGTCGCCGCTAAGCTCCACCTCCCCAGGCCGGCGGTTGGGCCGGGGCGCGGCGCTCTCGTCACCTTCATCGCCAGGCGTCAGCTCGTCGTCGTCGAAGTCCTCGGCCTGGGCGTCCTGGTCATCCTCGTCAGCCTCGCCCTGTTCCTCGCGCATCTCGGTGTCGCCAGCCGACGGGCTCTGCTCATTCTCTTGCTCGTCGCTGTCGTCTTCGCCGGTGTCCTCGCCTTGTTCGTCGTCACCGCCTTCGTCGGGCTGCTCATCAGACGGGTCGGCTGCAGCGGACAGCTCCAGGTCTTCCAGCAGCTTGCGAGCCAAGGCCGCAAAGGCGCCCTGATCGTCGAGGGCCAAGGCCAGCGCATCCAGGTCGCCGCCAGCGCGCTCCTCGATCCAGTCCCGCACGAGCTCCAGCCCAGCCGCCGCGCCAGGGGGCGAAGCATCC
>CADCWB010000142.1 GCA_902806295.1 uncultured Sphingomonas sp.
CCGCAAGCTCGACTAGAAGTTCACGGGCGCCTGCACATAGCCGTACCAGGCGACATAGGGCCGTCCTTCTGCATCCCGCGCCGGGCGAAAGCGGAGCTTGCGCTCCACCAGCTGGCAAGTTTCCTGGTCGATCGCCGTATCGCCGCTGGAGGTATAAACAGTGCAGCCGCTCGCCCGGCCGTTCAGTTGCACCGAGAAGGTCACCAGCACACGCCCGTCAAAGGGCCAGCGTTGCCGCAGCTCACGGGGGTAATCTCCGGCCCGCAAGGATCGGCTGACCAGCGTGGGCCGGCCACCCTGGCCAGTGCCGCCGCCGCCACTGCCGGCACCCGCGCCTGCGCCGCCGCTGCCAGTTCCGGTGCCGCTCCCGCCCGCCCCCGTCCCCGGACCGGCGATCGGAGCCGCGCCTTGAGTGGGCTGACTGCCTTGAGCGGGAGTTTCGGTCGCAACCACGGGAGTGGGCCGGGGCAACTCAATCCTCGGCGGCGGCGCGACCACCGGGGTGGCCTGGCTTTCGAGATTGGGCTTGCTGGCCGCTCCCTCCTCGCGGGGCTCCGGTTCGGCTTGCACTTGTTCCACGACTGGAGGGGGAGGCATGGGCTCGATCACGTCAAAGGTCTCGATCGGCGGCTCCTCGGTACGTTCGGCCAGGCCGACCTTCCCTGCCCCCAGCACCGCGAGCAGGATGCCCACATGCACAATTACGACGGCGACGATGGCGCGGACGCGATCACGCAGGGTGAGCGAGGATCGTTGCATGACCGACATTGAACGCTGCGCGGCGGCTCCTGCTCCGTCAGTCGAAGTAGCGCTCAAGGCTCATCGCTCCACCGGAAGCCCGCCAGCTTCCCCGTTCCGGTGAGCCCCCAATCCATGCCCGTCCGCTCATAGCGGCTGCGTCGTCGCTGCCAAGCGCTCAGGCCGGAACGACCTCGATCCGCATTTCCAGGCTCATCTCCTCGCCAGGCTCCAACACTCGCAGGCCCAGCTCCGGCCAGCGCTCTTCGGGCTCGTTCAAGGCAGCGTTGGCGTGGGTCACGGGTTCGGCGACGAAGATGCCGCCGGTTGGGGGCGAATAGAGCTGGAAGAAGCGCGCTGTTGGCGAGCTCATCCTCACCGCGAAAGGCCAGCTTGGATCGCTCATGCTCGCCGTGCCGCTCCAGCCGCCGAAGCCATGATCGAGCCCCTGCCCGCAAACCTTGCGCCGATGGAGGTCGAACCGGCCCTCCGCCGGCACCTTGGCGACCGGCAGTACCTGCTCGTCGATCTCCCACGCATGGGTGACCTCCGTATCGATGATAGTGTCGGGGGTGCATGGGAAATAGGGATGCTGTCCAAGTCCGCACGGCATCGGCTCGGCCGACAGGTTGCGGCACGTCAAGCTGAGCGACAGCCCGCGCTCGTCCAGGGCGAACAGCTGGCGGGCCTCATAGTCCCACGGCCACTCGCCGGCTGGGTGCACGAAGCTCAACGCGGCGCTGCGACTGCCCTGCGCCTCGACCGTCCATTCGCCCAGCCAGCCCTGGCCGTGCAGTGGACTGAGATCGCCGGTCATGTTCGGTCGCAAGCTGATCGCACGATCGCGAAAGTGGAATCGCCCGCCGCGAATGCGGTTCACGAACGGCACCAACGGGAAGCTCGCCATATCGAGGACAGTATCCGCGTCACCGTGGCAGCGCCGCAATATCGGGGTCCGGCGCTCCTGCTCGACCCAGCCGAAGCTCCGGATAGCGCCGCCGACTGAAGGACTTAGCTCGAGGTCCAAAGTGCCGGCCCGAAGCAGCAGTGGCTCATTCGTCAGCACTAACTGAACCCTTTCCTTCAATGTCGTTCACAGGACGGCAACTGCACTGTGGATAGATGCGATTTCTTCGTTGCGCCGGGATTCACAACGGCGCAACTAGGTCCGTGAGGGACTGGGAGGGATGGAACATGCGCAAGCGCGTGAAGGACTTTATCGAGATCGGCGACTTCACTTCGCTTGATCGGCTGATCACCACCTTGAACGCGCTTCGGGACAGCCTGCCGGCAGACGCGGAACCTGAACTCAAGATGCGCGGCGACGATGTGTTCGGCCGGCGCTTCTCGATCAGCTACTTTCGTGAGCTCACGGTCGAAGAAGCAGCGCTCGATGCCAAGTATAACGGCGACAGCCGCGCCGGACCCCAGCTTGCCGCGTTGACCAAGCAGCTGGATGGGGTCGAGCTCGGCCGCGGCAAGCGCAAGGCGGCCTAGGGCCGGCGTTCGGCGTCACCCTGCAGCGGCGGGGTGACTTCCCATCTACCACTCCGCAAAGGTCCCGTCGGCATGGCGCCAGACGGGATTGCGCCAGCGATGGCCTTCCTTAGCGACCTCCCGCACGGCCGCTTCGTCGATGGTGACACCGAGCCCGGGCTCTTGGGGAATTGCCAGGAAGCCATCAACCGGCGTCAGCACCTCAGGATCGTTGACGTAGTTCAGTAGGTCGTGCCCGACATTGTAATGAATGCCGAGGCTCATCTCCTGGATCGCCACGTTTGGCGTGCAGCCGGCGAGCTGCAGGCAGGCCGCCAGCGCCAGCGGTCCCAGCGGGCAGTGCGGTGCGACCGCTATATCGTAGGCCTCGGCCATGGCCGCGATCTTGCGACACTCGGATAGGCCGCCGGCGTGGCTGAGGTCGGGCTGGATAATGTCCACCGCGCCGAGAGTGAAGAACGGTTTGAAATCCCAGCGTGAGTAGAGCCGTTCGCCCAACGCGATCGGCGTGGAGGTCAGCTCCGCGATCTGCTTCAGCCCTTCAGGATTTTCGCTCAGCAGCGGTTCCTCGATGAACAGCAAACCGAGCGGCTCCAGCGCCTTGGCGAGCTGCTTGGCCATCGGCCGGTGCACTCGTCCATGGAAGTCGAGCCCGACGTCCATGCCCTGACCCTGTGCCGCCTCGACCCGCCTGACGACCTCGTCGAACAAGCGCGGCGTGCCGATCCAATCGAGCTCTGCCGTGGCATTCATCTTAACGGCCGAGAAGCCCTGCGCCTTGCGGGCCGCCGCTGCGCCTTCGATCTCGTCGGGCCGATCGCCGCCGATCCAGGCATAGGCGCGAACCCGATCGCGCACTCGCCCGCCCAGCATCTCCCAGGCCGGCAGGCCGGCGGCCTTGCCCTTGAGGTCCCACAGCGCCTGCTCGAACCCGGCCAGCGCGCTCATCAGCACCGGCCCGCCGCGGTAGAAGCCGCCACGGTAGGCGATTTGCCAGATGTCCTCGATCCGGCGCGCGTCGTGGCCGATGAACCGATCGCGGAGCGGCTCAAAGGCGCCCAGCACCGCTTCCCCATGCCCTTCCAGGCTGGCCTCGCCCCAGCCCACGGCTCCCTCCGTCGTCTCCACCCGCACGAACACCCAGCGCGGCGGAACGAGGAAGGTCTCGATCCGGTCGATCTTAAGTTCACCCAGCGCCATCACGCGCCCTCCGCATTGGCGGCTTGCTGTTGCGGCATCGCGAGACCTTTCTGCTGCGTATCTTCCGGGCGCGGCGGCCAACAATTCTGCCCCGGCGGCACGACCGGCACGGCCAGGCACAAGGATGAGGCCGGCAACACGTCCCGCCAGTCCTTGATCAATTGC
This sequence comes from uncultured Sphingomonas sp., assembly GCA_902806295.1. GTDB lineage: Bacteria > Pseudomonadota > Alphaproteobacteria > Sphingomonadales > Sphingomonadaceae > Sphingomicrobium. The sequence continues at coordinate 3,601 of CADCWB010000142.1, forward strand.
TTATACGCCTTGCCGACGTTGCGGATGTTGCGATTGAGATCGAACAGGCCGAGCGGATTGACGTTGCCGTTCTTCTCCCGAAGCGCGGTATCCCAATCAACCTGGTCGGTCAGCGAATACCAGGTAAAGCCGACGGTTGGGATGCCGACATTTCGCAGGCGCAGTACATTGGCCCATTCCTTCCACAACCATTGCACCGCTTCTTGTCCGGTTGCGCCTTCGCGCATGTTGGTCTCGGTGTGCATGATCGGCAGTCGGTAGCGGTTGTGGTATTGCCGCGTGATCTCCGAGTAGCCGAAGGTCTCGCCGGCCGCCTCCGTATGCCCGTCGGCGTGGACCCGGTGCTCGTTGGTCCAGTAGTAGTCGTTGCCGAGGATGCAGTGCTGCTTCAGCCGGTTGTGCAGGAAGAAGTGGTACTCCTCACGGCTCATCCCATTGTCCATGAGATACTCG
>CADCWB010000143.1 GCA_902806295.1 uncultured Sphingomonas sp.
AAGGACGCGATCGACTATATCGAGGCGAACAAGGCCTGATCTTGCTGCAAGGCTCCGGCCGCAGTGATGATCGCCTTTACGAAAACGGCTCTCCGTCCTAGGGCGGGGGGCCGTTTCGCCTTTTCCGATGGTTAGATGGTCCGAACAGGAGTTTACCCAATGCGCCGCGTAGTCGTGACTGGTCTCGGGCTTGTGACGCCGCTCGGCGGCGACGTGGAGACGAGCTGGAGGAACATCCTTGCGTCCAAGAGCGGCGCCGGGCGGATCACCCGCTTCGATCCGTCGGATCAGGTTTGCCAGATCGCCTGCGAGATCAAACCGCCAAGCCACGAATTTGGCTTCGATCCGGGCAAGCGCGTCGATCATAAGGTCCAGCGGCAGGTCGATCCGTTCATCGTCTACGGCATCGACGCCGCGGGCCAAGCCATCGAGGATGCAGGCCTCACCGATATGGACGAGGCCACCAGACTGCGCGCCGGCTGCTCGATTGGGTCGGGAATCGGTGGCCTGCCCGGGATCGAAAGCGAATCGCTGCTGCTTGCTGAAAAAGGCCCGGGGCGCGTCAGCCCGCACTTCGTCCATGGGCGCCTGATCAATCTCATCTCGGGCCAGGTCAGCATCAAATATGGGCTGATGGGCCCGAACCATTCGGTGGTCACGGCTTGCTCGACCGGAGCACATTCGATCGGCGACGCGGCGCGGATGATCAAGGATGACGACGCCGACATCATGCTCGCCGGCGGCGCCGAGGGGACGATCAACCCGCTTGGCGTCGCCGGCTTCGCTCAGGCGCGCGCCCTCAACATGAGCTCCAACGAGCGGCCCGAGCAGGCCAGCCGACCGTATGACAGGGATCGTGACGGCTTCGTGATGGGCGAGGGCGCGGGCGTGGTCGTCCTTGAGGAGTATGAGCACGCCAAGGCGCGCGGCGCGAAGATCTATGCGGAAGTGGTCGGTTACGGCCTTTCGGGCGACGCCTATCACGTCACCGCTCCGCATCCCGAGGGCAAGGGTGCCGAAATCGCCATGCGGATGGCGCTGAAGAAGGCCGGGCTGGATCCGTGTGACATCGACTACATCAACGCCCACGGTACTTCGACGATGGCCGATACGATCGAATTGGCGGCAGCGAAGCGCTTGTTCGGCGACGATCTATGCGGCGCCTCGATGAGCAGCACCAAGTCGGCGATCGGTCATCTGCTCGGCGGCGCGGGCGCGGTCGAGAGCATCTTTTGCATTCTCGCCATCCGCGACCAGATCGTGCCGCCGACGCTTAATCTCGACAATCCCGACGAGGGTACCGAAGGGATTGATCTTGTCCCTCACCAGGCGAAGAAGCGCCAGGTCAAAGCGGTGCTGAACAACAGCTTCGGCTTCGGCGGCACCAATGCCAGTCTGGTGATGAAGGCGGTCGACTGACCCCCTGATGCGCCGTCTGTTCGCCATCCTGTTCGGCGCGGGTCTGCTCGCCGTCATGCTCGGCTTGTGGCTGCTGTGGTGGGGCGGCGGCTCGGCCAAGGCCGAGACGATCGTCGTGGAGGAAGGGGCCACGCTGACCAGTCTCTGCCCGGGGTTGGAGCGCAAGGGACTGATTCCCGGCAATTGCACTACCTATCGCGGCATGGCGCGCTTGCTCGGTTCTAGTGATGGTATCCAGGCGGGTGAGTTCGAGGTGCCGGCAGGGACCAGCGGAGCCAAGCTGCTCGATCTGCTGCAGCATGGCCAGCCGGTGCAGCGGTTGATCACCGTCGCCGAAGGCACACCCTCGATCCTGGTGCAGGAGCGGGTTGCGGCGGTGTCGTATCTCACCGGTGACGCCCCCCTGCCTGCGGAGGGCTCTATCCTGCCTGACAGCTATGGCTACGGCCGCGGCGAGCCCCGCGCGGCACTAATCGGGCGAATGCAGGCCGCGATGACGCGTGAACTCGACAAGCTGTGGGCCGCGCGCAAAGGCAATTGCCCGGTCTCGTCAAAGGCCGAGGCCGTCAACCTGGCCGCCATCGTCGAGAAGGAGACTGGCAAGCCCGCGGAGAGGCGAACTGTCGCCGGGGTCTACTGCAATCGGCTGCGCATCGGCATGAAGCTGGATGCCGACCCGACCGTGATCTACCCCGTCACCAAGGGCAAGCCGCTCGGTCGCCGCATCCTCCTCTCGGAGCTGAAGGCCGACAATGGCTACAACACCTACCGCCGCGCCGGGCTACCCGCCGGGCCGATCGCCAACCCCGGCCGGGACAGCATCGCGGCAGTCCTCAACCCGGAGCCGCACCAGTTCATCTACTTCGTAGCGGACGGCACCGGTGGCCATGTGTTCGCGCGCACCCTTGCCGAGCATAATGCCAACGTGACCAAGTGGCGCGCCCTCCGGAAGGCGCGCGGGGAGATGTGACCAACTTCGGCGTTGAGACGCCAGCCTGTCTCCGGCTGCAACGCCGCGGTGCATGGATCAGGTTGGTGTACGCGCTCTGCCTTGCCGGGGCGACGGTCAATCATCTCCGCTCATTGCTGGCTGACGGCTGGTTGCCGGACCACCTGCCTATCGCCAACGCGCTCTACTGGAGCAGCCTGACGTTGCTGGACCCCCTCGCGGCCGGGCTGCTGCTCCTGCGGCCACGAGTTGGCGTCGCGCTGACCATTATCATCATTCTAACGAACGTGGCGCACAATCTGTGGTTCGTGGCTGCGCATCCGATGCGGGGCTCGTTTGTGGAAGACGTTGTCTCCAACCCCTTCCTGCTAAGCCAAATTGCGTTTCTGCTGTTTGTGGCGGCGACCGCACGAATGGCATGGCCGCAGTTGGCGCTGACTCCCCGAAGGGCCGGCGCGAATATCCGCGCTAAGGCAACTGCTTGCCGAGCACCTCGCTCCGCAAATACCCCACCAACCGATTCGGCCCGGCATAGCCCCAGGCCCAGCCGCGGCTGTTGTCGAGCATGAGAAGAACGTCGCCGGGGCTCAATCGAGCTACGGTCTCGCTTCCGTCGTCTGGTGCTGCCAACAGGTTCGCCTGTCCTGCCAACGTCCGCTTCAGCGGTTCGGCATAATGGCTGGCGATCACCCGGCCCGCCAGGGCAACATCCGCCAGGTCGCTGCGGTAGGCATGGGTCCGTGGATCGGGCAGGTCCGATGGCCCAGCAAGCGGGAAGCCGCCGGGCGGAGTTTCGATTGGCGCGGCTAATCCGCCGGGCGCCGGATCAGCGCGCGTGGGCGAGTTGGCTGAGTGCCGGGCGCCGTGCGGGGTCTCCGTCGCCGCGTTCGGACCCGCGGATGTTACGCTTGAAGCCTTCAAGAAAATCTGCCCCGGTGCTGGTGCGTACGACGAACACGTTACGGCGGTCGTCCTGGTCACGTTCGCGGCGGAGATAGCCGAGCGCACCCAGCGTATTCAAGGCGCGGGTCACCACGGGCTTTGAAACTCCCAGGACTCGTGCCAGACCGCGCACCGTGTGCGGGCCGGGTGTCAGATACACGATCATCAGTAGGGCCATTTGCCGGTTGGTTAAGTCGGGCTCACCGGACCGTACATAGCCGACCAAGGCGCGCATCCACCCGCTCAGCGAAACCTCGCTCATTGGACTGGAAACTCCCTATCCCATGCTTGTCGGTCCAACCGGTGAGGGAAGGAAATGTTGCGTTTCCTATATGATTAAGCGAAAAAGTCGGATCGGCGACGCTCAGGCTGCCGGGTAACGTTCCGCGAGCGCCGCGAACACTGCTCTAAGCCCCAGCGCTTCGCCCCCTCTTGGCCGACCCGCTTTCGCCGCCGGGCGCCAGGCGAATGTGTCCAGGTGCGCCCATGGCGTCCCCTCCGGAACGAAGCGGCGGAGGAACAGCGCCGCGGTCACCGATCCGGCGAACGGCGAGTCCGAGCTGTTGCTGATGTCGGCCAGGTCCGACTTCAGCATATCGTCGTAAGCGTCCCATAACGGCATTCGCCACAGCGGATCGGCGACCCGCGTCGCGGCCGCAAGCAACTGCTCGGCCAGTGCCTCGTCGTTGACGAAGGTTGCGGGGAGATCCGGGCCGAGCGCCACGCGTGCCGCGCCGGTCAGCGTCGCGAAATCGACAATGAGTTCTGGTTTGTCTTCGCCCGCCCGGGTCAGCGCGTCGGCCAGGATCAGGCGGCCCTCGGCGTCGGTGTTGTCGATCTCCACCTGCTTCCCTGCGCGGCTGGTGAGCACGTCTCCCGGCCGGAAGGCTCCCCCCGCCACTGCGTTCTCCACCGCCGGGATCAGCAGGTGCAGGCGGACGGGCAGGCGTGCGCCGCTGATCAGGCGCCCCAGCGCCAGCGCGTGAGCAGCGCCGCCCATATCCTTTTTCATCAGCCGCATGCCACTGGCCGGTTTGAGGTCCAGCCCGCCGCTGTCGAACACCACGCCCTTGCCGACTACAGCGATGCGGGGGTGCGCAGGGTTGCCCCATTCCGCTTCAATCATCCGCGGTGCCCGCGCGGAAATGGCAGCGCTGCCGACCGCGGCCACCATCGGGAACCCGCGCTCCAGCTCCGCGCCCGAGGTGACCGTAAGCACCGCGCCGCAGCTATCGGCCCAGTCCTTCGCCGCCGCCTCCAACTCGGCAGGGCCAAGGTCGCTGGCGGGCGTATCGACCAGGTCGCGGACCAGCGCGGTTGCTTCGGCCAGTCGCACCCACTCGCCGACTCGCGCCGCATCGCCGGTCAACAGCACCCGGGCCCCGCGCGGCTCCTCGGGCTTGCTCTTGTAGCGGTCGAAACGGTGCTGCGCGACCAGCCAGCCGAGCGTCGCCATCCCGGGCTGAGCCTCTCCCGCCAAGCGGTAGCTTCCTGCCGGCAGCGCTTCCGCCAGCTTCGCCAGGCACCAAGGCGAGAGGATTGAGGCGTCGGCGACAGCGCTGACTACCTCGAACTGGCTTCCTCGGGGCAGCAGGGCGAAGGCATGGGCCGCCTTGCCGTCGAAGCGATGCGCCTCCAGCAGCGAACGATCCTCCGCTGGCCGACCCTTGAGCCAGCCGCCGAAGCTGACCTTATCAACCAGATGGACGGTGCGCGCGATTTGCCCGCGGTCGGACTGAAGCAACGAGGTGAAGTCGGTCATGACCACGCGTTCTAAGGCGTGAAGTAGAGATTGCCATCGCTGCGTTGGCCAGGCCGGTCGGAGCCGGCCTGCATAGGCGGCTGCCGCCGTTACGCAGTCGCGACCATCGCGCTGCCCGAGCACTCGGCTGAAGCGCGTGCGGCGAACTGTTGCGCCAGCTTGGCGTGCCATTCGCGCGCATTTTCGGTCATCGCTCGTTGAGCGGCCATGCGCTCCTCGGCGGCGCGACGAAAGTAGTAACGGTGGTTGGACTCCATTTGCGCGTCCCCTGGCACGAGCATCTCCGAACAGTCTTCAACATGGAGGATCTTTCCTACCGAGTAGTTAATATCCACAGGGTTCCGAACCCGACCCGAGCCGTCCCAAGCTGGAACAGGGCTGTTGCAGACAGGTGACAGCGGGCATTGGATGCGGCTTAGCGACGAAACCGAACGACTCATCGCTCGTTGAGCTACGTGAACCGGATGGAGGACATCCAAATGTTGAACACCGTCGACGTCGCTGCCCGAGCCTTCAACCCCCAGTTGCGGGGTTACCACGCCGTGTACCGCGAGAACGCGGTCAATCATTGCCCCGGCTGCGGACGGACTCATTGGCTGATCGGACGCATGCTCGCCGAGTGCGGCTTTTGCGGAACCGCGCTGCCGCTGAGCGAATCCTATCTGCGCAGCTCGTCCGCGCTGATCCATCGTCGCGGCAAGCCGGCCTCCAGCTTGGCGGCCTAACTTTTGCGGTTATGGCGCGCTTCGGCTATAAGGCCGAGGTGCGCCGGACCTTGTTTCTGATCGCCGTCTTATCGCTTCCCGGCGGTGCAATCGCTGCCGCCGGATCGGTGGCCATCATCAATGGCACCAGCGCGCCCATGACCAAGCTGCAGATCCGCCCAGTCGGCGAGCCTTGGCGTCCATTGGTCCTAGGCCTTTCGCCCGGTGCCCGCACCTTGGCCGACCTAAGCGGCGAGAACTGCATTTTCGATCTGCGTGGCGAGGTGGCCGGTAGCGGTGTGGTCGGATGGAACCGCCTCAACCTTTGCGAAGCGACGTCCGTGACGTTGAACCGCCAGGCCGACGGAACGAGCTGGGCCGACTACGACTGATCCGCCGGCGCGGCTGGCTCGGCATGGCCGCAGCCGTCTGAGCCGCAGCGACCGGACGAACGCTGTCCAGCAGCTTCGGGCCGGCTACGAACACCACGGCTGAACAAGCTGCGAAGAACAGCCAGCCGGTCACACCGGGATAGATCTCCAGATAATATTTGCCGCGTTCCACCGCGCCCAAGCTGATTGCCCAGATGACAGCCCAGGCTTCCCAGCGGGTCTTGATAGTGAACAGGCGACCGAAGCGTTTGAACATTGCCATATGGTTAAGCAACGGCCATGCCAGTGTCGAAGTTCCGCCATTTTTGCGTTAACCATTGTTGTTAGATTGTCAGTTATTCCGACAACTCTTGGAGCTCCAGCAGGTCCAGCAGCGCTTGCCGGGCACGCTCCAGCTGGGCGATCAGCTTAGGCTCGCCGAGTTCGTTCGGCGCGATGTCGCTCGGCCACTCGGCGGCGATCAGGGCTGCGAGCCGGTCCAGCTTGCCTTCATCCACCAGGAACCGCGGATCGACGGTGAGCGGATCGGCCACGACCCGCAGCCGCAGGCAGGCCGGGCCGCCCCCATTGGCCATCGACTGCCGCACGTCGACCACCTCTACCCGCCGAATCGCGCCGTTGCCGGCGAGGTGCCGCTGCAGCCAGTTCCAGACCGCGGGAGCCTCGCGCACCTCCTCGGGCACGATCAAGGTGGTGCGGCCGTCAGGCGGGGTGACCAGTTGGGCGTTGAACAGGTAGGAGCGGATCGCGTCTTCCAGGCTTACCTCGGATGCAGCGACCTCGACATACTCCAGTTCGGGAAAGCGCGCGGCGAGGTCGGACAGGAACCGGTCCTTGCCTGCAAAGGCTTGGCTATGGGCGAACAGCACCCGCTCGTTGGCGACGGCCACCACATCATTGTGGAACGCCCCGGCCGCGATCGCCTCTTCCGATTGCTGAACGAACAGGGTCCGCTCCGGATTGAGCCGATGCAGACGCGCGATCGCTCGGAACGCCTCGACATGCTGGCGGGCAGGGAAGGGTCCGCCGGTCAGGCCGTAAACGAAGATCTCGATCCCGGCCTGATCATGGCGGCTCGCCGATCGCATGTGATTGGCCGCGCCCTCGTCGCCGAACGCGGGCGGGACCGGTCCGTGCACCGCGAAGTGGTGCTCGTCGCCAAAGGCGAGCCGAAGCTGCGCGAGCGTTGCCGGCCACTCGTGGCTACGATGCGGCATGGTGCGCAGATTGGCGACCGTCAGATGGGTGCGTCCGTCGGCCGTATCGGGTGCCGGCGAGACCGTGGCTGCGTTCGCGGCCCACATGCTGCTCGCGGACATGGCGTTGGCACGAAGACCGGCATCGGCGCTCTCCGGTGTGGTGCCCAGCTCTCCCAGCCAGCGCCTCGCCGGGCGGGGCTGCGGCACAAACAGGCCCTGCGCGAGGCCGAGCTGCAGGTTCGCCCGCATCTTCTCGAGGCCTTGCAGAGCGGCGGCGCGCGGATGGCTGACCTGCCCGGCGTTGCGGGAGGAGGCGAGATTGCCCAGGCTCAGCCCGGCATAGTTGTGACTGGGACCGACGATCCCGTCGAAGTTGATTTCAACCAGCCGCATCAGCGGCTCACGGCCAGGATCGTGTCGCCTTCGCCAACCTCCAGCAGTTCGGCTGTGTCGCGGCTGAGCTCTAGCCCGTCGCCCGTGCGTTGCACCTCGCCCAGGCAGGCGCGGAAGTTCTTCATCCGGCCTGCGGCCAGTAACATCTTGGTCGAGCCACCCTCGCCCACGGCGGTGACGCGTTCCTCCAGCGCCTCACGCACCGTGCGGACCTGGTCGGTCCGGCAGCTCACCGTCGGTCCGCCGTCGAAGATATCGACATAGCGGTCGTAACTGAACCCCTCGGCCTCCAGCATGCGCAGTGCCGCGCGGCCAGTAGGGTGAGGTTGGCCCATCACCGACCTCGCCGTGTCCGGCAGCATGGAGACATAAATCGGCGTCTTGGGCATCAGGTCGGCGATGAACTGCGTCCCATTGACCGCGTTGAACTGATCGGCCTCCGGGAAGCTCATGTCGAAGAATTTGCCCGCCAGCGCGTCCCAGAACGGCGAATTGCCGGCTTGGTCCATGACGCCGCGAAGTTCGGCTAGCAGCCGGTCGCCAAACCGCTCGCGATGCTGGCGAATGAACAGGTAACGGCTGCGCGCCAGCAATAAACCAAGCCCGCCCGCCCGCATGGCAGGGTGCAGAAACAAGCCGCCGACCTCGCTCGACCCTTCCAGGTCTGTGGTCAGGGTCAGCGTCTGGTTCCGAAAATTCTTGCCCAGTTCGGGCGACCACTGGGTCAGCGTGCTGACGTGGTAAGAGTAGAACGCCTGGGTGACGCCGACCTGCCCGAACACCTGGCAGGTGCCGCGGATCACACCTGCCTTTGGGTCCTCCAGCATGAAGATGTAGCAGTCGTTCCCTTGCTCCTCAGTGTCCTTGCCGAACGCGGCTTCGGACTTGGCGAGCTTTTCCACCAGCGTGCCCTTGTCGGCCGGCAGGTTGGTGAACCCGCCGCCCGTCAGCTTGGCCATCTCATAGATCGCATCGAAATCGTCAGGCGCGGCCGGACGCACTCGGAAGCTCATGCCGGGCTCCTGGCCAGCCGCAATATGGTAAGTGCTGACAGGGCGGCGCGCTCGGCCAGGGATTCGACAATCAGATATTCCTCCATGCTGTGGATTTTGCCGCCGCGTACGCCCATCGTGTCGACTACGGGCACGCCGCAGGCCGCGATGTTGTTCCCGTCGCACACTCCGCCGGACGGCTGCCAGGCGATATGCTGACCAAGATCGTCACCCGCCTGTTCGACCAGGCCGAACAGCTGCAAGGTGGCAGGGTTCAATGGCTTGGGCGGGCGGCCGAAGCTGCCATGAGTATGGACGGCGACTTCATGCTCCCTGGCCACTTCGGCCGTGGCGGTTGCGATTCCTGCCTCGGCGCGGGCCTGCAGCTCGGCGCTTGCCGGGCGCAGGTTGACCCGCAGCACGGCATGGTCGGGCACCACATTGTTCGGACCGCCGCCATCCATTCGCGCGACGTTGACGCTCAGTCCGTGATCGATCAGCCGGCGCAGGCGGAGGGCCAGGTCCGCGGCGGCGATCACGGCATTGCGTCCGTTCTGCGGGTTGCGCCCGGCATGCGCCGAACGGCCGGTCACCACGAAGCTGAAGTTACCGCTGCCGGGTCGCGCCCCCGCCAGCGTTCCGTCAGGCAACGCCGCTGGTTCATAGGTCAGCGCCGCGCGCTTGCCGTGCGCCGCCTCGGCCAGCAGCGCGGCGGAGGAGGGGGATCCGACCTCCTCATCCGAGTTGATGAGCACCTCGTAACCAAAGTTCGAGGTTGCAGGACTGGCTTCCACGGCCTTGAGCGCGGCCAGCATGACCGCGAGGCCGCCCTTCATGTCGGCGACCCCAGGGCCACCAAGCACTCCGTTCTCCTGCCAATGCAGATGCTGGAAGGGGTGATCGACGGGATAGACCGTGTCCATGTGACCGGTGAGCAGCAGTTGCAGCGGCGCACTTGGGCGGACCGTCAGGTGGAGGTGCTGGCCGTGGCCAACTTCATGCTCGCGCCCTGCCGGATCGACCGCCGTCACTCGCGCCGGATCGCGCAGCTTGAGCTCGCCCGGCAGCGCGGAGAAGCAATCCGCCAGCGCACCGGCGACCATGGCCAGACCGGCCAGATTGCCCGAACCGGAATTGATCTCCGACCAGCGCTGCACTTGCGGAAGCATCGGCTCCGCCCCGGCGCGCTCGACCGCTTCCTGCTCGGTTCTACTCAGTTCCCCCATGGCGCGCTTGCTCTAGCTTGGCCGCGCAGCGAACGCCACACCGCGGCAGCGCGCGGGTGCCTAAAGATACTTCGCCCAATGCTCGATCAGGCAGCGGTAGAGGTCGCGTTTGAACGGCACGATCAGGTCTGGAAGTTCATGGGCAGGAACCCACTTCCAGTCGCAAAACTCGGGATGCTTGGTGGCAATGTTGACGTCGCTTTGCCGCCCGAGGAAGCGACACAGGAACCAGTCCTGCTCCTGGCCGCGCCATTTGCCGCCCCATAGCTGGGGTCGCAGGCTGTCAGGCAGGTCGTAGCGCAGTCGCTCGGGATGATCGGCGATCCGATCGACGAGATAGGGCGGGATGCCGGTCTCTTCTTCCAGCTCGCGCAGAGCCGTCGCCCACGGCTGCTCGCCCTCGTCGATCCCGCCTTGCGGCATCTGCCAGGCCTCGTCCGTATTATCGATCCGCCGCCCGACCCAGACCTGTTTGTCCTGGTTCAACAGCATGACGCCGACGCCGCGGCGGTAGTGGCCCTGTTCGCTCATGGGCGCGTCTTTGCTGACCGTCGTTCGCGAAGGCAATGGCTACTGGCGAGCGGCGGGGAGCACCGAAGCACTCCCCGCCACATGCTTAGTAGGTCGTGGTCGAGGTCGAGCTCGAGGCCGACGACCGCGCCCGTGACGAGCTGTGCCCGCCCGCGTTGTAGAGGATCTCCTGGGCACGACTACTGTCCACGCCGCCTCGGCTGGTGTCGACCGAGACGAAGATACCGCCCTGATCGATCCGGTCGCCGTAGTAGCTCGCGTCCTCGTCGCTGACGCCGTGCTTGGTCAGCAGGTCGCTGACGCCGCCCGCGGCCGCTCCGACTACCGTGCCGGTGATCGCCGCGCCGCCGATCGCCGACTGGGCGATCGCGCCCGCCGCGGCGAGCGGACCAACGCCGGGGATGGCGAGCGCAGCAACGCCCAGCAGGGCGCCGATGCCAGAGCCAGCCGCGGCCTTGGCGAGAAAGCTCGTGGGCTCATCGCTGTCGTTTGCATTGTCGCCGCTACCGGTCGTTTCGGTGGTCTTGCCGTCGTGCTTGCCGACCACCGAGATGGCCTCATTGTCGATCCCAGCTGAACGCAGTTCGCGAATGGCGCGCTCCGCTTCGGAGTGGTTGTCGAATACGGCTGATACGATGTTGCCTTGCATGCTTAATCTCCCTCACCCGGGCGCTTTCGACCCGGCAATGAGGAAAGCGCCAAGCGGGCCATGGTGGTTCCATGCCAACCTTCCGAGGAAGCCCAGCCGAGCGGTTTACCGGCTCATGCGCCCGCGAGCATCAACCGCAGATGAGCCGCACATCGCTCCAGGTCGGCTTGAGCACTAGGCAAGGCTTTGCGCAGGTTCATGAAACCATGGATTGTGCCCGCGCACTCGAGATAAATTACCGATACGCCGGCCTTGGCACAGGCAGCTGCGTAAGCCCGACCCTGATCGCGGATCGGGTCCAGCCCGGCCGTGATTACCAGCGTCGGTGGCAGCCCGCGCTGCTCCTGCTGCAACGGATCGTAGCGCCAATCCTTTGGGTCGGGGGCATAGCATTCGTCGAACCAGTGCATGCTCGCACGGCTGAGGAGATAGCCTTCACCATACTGCCCGAGGCTCGGATACTCCGTGGTCGGATCGGCTGCGGGGTACATCGGCCACTGCGCGAGGACCGGCACTGCGGCCGGCTCGTCGCGCAAGGCCAGAGTTGTGACAATGGTGAAGTTGCCGCCGGCGCTGTCGCCGGCCAACACCAATCCCGTCGCCACTCGCCCCAACTCGCTTGGGCTCTCCGCCACCCAGCGCGCCGCTTCGATCGCGTCGGTCACTCCGGCCGGGAACGGGTGTTCGGGGGCGAGCCGGTAGCCGACCGACACCACCGGTAGATCGAGCAGCCGCGCGATCTCCGCGCACAGCGGCTCATGCGTGTCGATGTCGCCCAGCACGAAGCCGCCGCCATGATAGAAGACCAGCACCGGTCCGGGCCCGCGCTTGAGCCGCGCATCGTACAATCGCATCGGACAGGGCCCACCCGCGATGTCGCGGATCACGGCCAATTCGCCGACCGTTGCGTCGAACAGGTGCCGCGAGGCGTGCAGCATGCCACGCGCCTCCTCGAGCGGGACATCAACCGCCCGCTTGCCGCCGGCGGCTTCCATCTGGTCAAGCAAGGCACGGACATCAGGACGGACGAAGGGCTGAGTCATCCCTCGTCATTGCGAGGAGCGGAGCGACGAAGCAATCTAGTTCTCTTGGTGAAGGCACTGGATTGCTTCGCCTTCGGCTCGCAATGACGCGAAGAAGCGACTAGATGTGGGTCGACCCACTCACCGCAGGACAAGCAATGGCTACGGCCACCCATCTTCTCACCCCCGACGAGGCCGACGCCAACATCCACCCGGAAGCGGTGGTCGTCCGCTTCGCCGGCGACAGCGGCGACGGCATGCAGCTGACCGGTGGGCAGTTCACCCTCTCGACCGCGCTCGCCGGCAACGATCTGGCGACCTTTCCCGATTTCCCGGCTGAGATCCGCGCACCGCAGGGCACGACCTTCGGCGTGTCCGCCTTTCAGATCAACTTCGGCTCCGCCGCGATCGAGACGGCGGGCGACCAGCCGGACGTGCTCGTCGCGATGAACCCGGCGGCCTTGAAGACCAACGTCGAGCATCTGCGAGA
>CADCWB010000144.1 GCA_902806295.1 uncultured Sphingomonas sp.
CCGGGATCCAGACGACGCTGCCGAGCAGGCCAAGCTGCTTGCCACCGCGCGTCAGGTTGATCGACGCGGTCGATCCGCCCGTCAGGAAGTTGTTGCTGAGACCGTTCTTCAGCTTGTTGGAGTCGAGGTCGAGATAGTCGACCCGGCCGTTCAGCTGAACCGCTCCCCAGCCGCCCTTGCTGAAGGGTTTCAGCACCTTGGTCCGATCCCACAAGCCATTCTTGTAGCCGCGCACCTCGCCGGTCAGGAAGTAGCCCACCTCGGCATAGCCGCCCCAGAAGGACGGATTGCCCGACGGAACCAGGAAGCTGTTGGTCGGGAAGAAGTCGTTGGCGTCGGTGAAGGTCGCGCCGCGATTATAGGCGTTAGCCTTGAGATACTGGGCCTCACCCGTGACATGCAGCGATTTGAAGATACCGGCCGCTTCGACGCCAACGACCTGATCGCTCTTGGCCGCGAAGTTACCCGTGTCGACGAACCGCACGTCGGTGGTCTGGGTGAACGGCCGTGCTCGATAACGGGCCTGCTGATTGACGGACGGCAGGCCCGCGCCACCGGTGTTGGTGGTCGCGCCATTGTTCGACTGGAAGTTGCGATATTGGTAGTTCAGGCCGAAGTGCAGCTGATTGCTGCCCAGCAACGGCGAGTAGACCGCCCGCCCGGCAGCGATCCAGCCATCGTTATCGACACTGCTGTCGATGGAGTGAGCGGCGAAGATGCCGGCATTGACGCGCAGGTCGCCGCTCTTGTTGACCAGCCCGGCCGAAAGCCCGAGCCGCCGCGTGTTGATGAACGCCTCGTTGAAGGCCGAGCGCTCCAGAAAGCTTATGTAGCGGGAGCTGGTGATCTGCTCCAGGCTGCTGAGCGTCTCATGGTTGCCGAGGGTGAAGCCATAGGGCTTGTCCTTGGGCGCATAGGTGATGATCACATCGCCGAAGCCGACTGAGGCATTGGCGAAGTCCATCTCGAATTTATAGCCGAACCCGCCCGGGATCGTGCCTTCCGCCCCAAGCCGGATACGGCGGAAGCGGGTATTGAAGCCGAGGCTGCGGTTGAGGATGTTGTCATCGTCGGGATTGGTGACGTAGCCGACGTCGTACATCAGCCGCCCGCGCGGCTTGAACGACCAGCCCGCCTCCTTGTCCTCGTAGAGCGGCGCGCCCTTCCAGCTCGGCGTGGTTTTCACCATCGCCTGCTGCATCTGGGTGATGGACTCCTGCAGAGCCTGAACCTGCTCCTGCAGCAACTGGATCTTGGCTTCGGCATCGTCGACCGGCGCGGCTTGGGCGATCACGGCATCGGCCGCAGCGTCGTTTGTGTCCGGCTCGCTCGGGCCCGCCTCTTCCGTGGCCGGCGCTTCCTGCGCAAAGGCTGGAGCTGCAATCATCAGGGCGGTCCCGCTCAGCAGGGCCGCGAAAAGCTTGCTCGTCATGGTTCTTCCTTTCCTCCCTCCCCCCTGGGAGGTGGCCGCGCGGCCCACCGGACGCGCGGCGATGCTTTCGTCGATGGCGGCTAGCTTACTTCAGCGCCGCAAGGATGAGCGGCGCCAGGGTGCGTGCCGCCTGCTGCGCCCGGGCACGAACTGGGTTGGGCGCCGCAACCATGCCCAGGCTGAGCAGGTACCCACGCGAGCCGAAGCTCGACTCCTTGGTGAACTCCGCGACGAAGGCCCGCACCATTGGGATCGCAGCGGCATGCGCGTTCTTGACGTACACATAGAGCGGCCGAGCGCCAGGATATTTGAAGCTGGAGATGCTCTGGTAGCTGGGCTGCACGCCGTTGATCGCGATCCCTTTCACCTTGCCGAGGTTCTCTTCCATGAAGCTGTAGCCGAAGATGCCGACCGAGTTCGGGTTCTGGGCGAGCTTCTGAACGATCAAGTTATCGTTCTCACCGGCGTCGATATAGGCGCCGTCGCTGCGTACCCCTGTGCAGATCGCCTTGAACCGAGCTTCGTCGGTTTTCTTCATCGCCGCCAGCTGCGGATTCGCTTCGCACGCCGGCGTCATCAGCAATTCGCCGAGCGCATCGCGCGTTCCGCTGGTGGTCGGTGGACCCATGACCCGGATCGGAATGGCGGGAAGACGACCATTGACGTCCTTCCAAGTCTTGGCCCGGTTCGGCTTGCCGAACGGGGTCTTGGCGATGGCAAGATAGATGTCCCGTTGCGACAGGTTGCTGAGCGGATTGTTCCTGGCGGCCGCGACCACCACCCCGTCCAGGCCGACCTGCACCTCGGTGACCTTGCTGACGCCGTTGCCGGCGCATAGCTTTGCTTCGCTGGCCTTCATTCGGCGCGAAGCATTGACCACGTCGGGAAAGCGCTCGCCAACACCGGCGCAGAACAGCTTTATGCCGGCCCCGGTGCCGGTCGATTCGATGATCGGCGTGCCAAGGCGCGGATTGGCGCGGGCCACGCGCTCGGCGACGGCTTTGGCGAACGGATACACGGTGGACGAGCCGACCGCGCGCATCTGAGTGCGGGCATGGGCGACTTCTGGAAGGGTGCAGGCCAGCAGCGCCGTGGCGGCGAGGGCGAAACTCTTGCGAATCATGTGAAATGGTCCCCTTAAGCGAGGACGTTTTCGCCTCGCTGACAGGCAGGCGAGTAGAAGCGTAGGGCTGCGCGGGCGTGACTCAATTGTTGCGGGTTGGTGACGACCCTGAACGAGAAAGGGCGGCAAGCCGAAGCTCGCCGCCCTTTAACTCATTTAAACTGGAAACAATCAGGCTGCCGGAGCGATCTCGCCCTCATCCTCGACGGGCCGGACCCGGCGAGTGCGGCGGCGCGGTGCCGGGCGTTCCTCTTGTTCGGCGCCTGCTTCCGGCTGCTCGACGCTGACCCCGATCGCCGGCGGCAGGATATGCTGCGGGATGCGCTGGTCCTCGCCCCCAGCGCCTTGATCCTGGCCTCCGTCCCGATCGCGCCCATTCAGGCGCTCACGGCGTGGGCGGCGCTCGGTTCGCTCGGGCCGGTCGTCGCGGGCGACTCGCTCGCGGCGCTCGCCACCGTCCTCATCGGCCCGCTCGACCCGTTCCGGACGTTCTGCCCGCTCAGCTCGATCGGCCCGCTCAGCTCGATCGGCCCGCTCCGGTCGCTCGTCCCGTTCATAACGCTCCGCCCGCGGCTGGCGGTTGCCGCGGTCGCGGTCCGGCCGTTCGCGGTCCTGGCGATCGCGATCACCTCGCTCCCGATAGCGGTCGCCGCGGGGCTCTTCCTCGCCCTCGCCGTCCGCTTCCAGATTGTCCTCGTCGAGTTCGTCGCCGTCGTCGTCTTCATCCCGGCGCGAGCGCTGGTCGTCCACCCGCGGGCGGTTCTCGCCCAGCACACGGAAATAATGATCGGCGAATTGCAGATAATATTCGGTCTGCACGCGGTCACCGGCGAGCTGCGCGTCACGCGCCAGGCTCTTGTACTTCTCGAGCAGTTGTGCGGCATTGCCGCGCTGCCGGTTGTCTCGCGAATTGCCTCCGGCACTGCCGGACATCCCCCGAGGAGGCTGCCCACTGCGACCGCGACGGCGGCCACCCTGGCGATTGTTCATCAAATCCTTGTTCCTCGTCGCACTGGCGCTTGGGTTCTCCGGAGAGCGCGTGACAACCAACCTCCCGATCGCGCGGCAGCCGCACAGCGCCGGATCAAAGCGCCGTGGTGCCCCTGTCGTCATGTCGAAACGCTAATGTAGCGTATGGTCACGGCCGATTGCATCGGGGGTAGCGACAGGAGGCGATCAGGCTGTGCAGCGTGAAACGGCCCCGTCCCTGAGCCTGGATGTAATGCGAACCTGCCGCATTTCCAAGCTATTTGTGCTTGACCTCGATCAGCAAGGCTCGCGGGCGGCCCGCGAGGTCCCGCGCCAGCAGGGGCTGGTGACCAGCCGAGCGGAACAGCTCTGCTGCCGTGTGCGCCTGATCGGCCCCGATCTCGACCACCGCCAAGCCGCTGCGGGCGAGCAGCCGGCTGATCTCCGGCGCCAGTAGGCGGTAGTCGTCAAGGCCTTCCTCGCCCGCAAACAGCGCCTCTGCCGGTTCATGCTCGGCCACCCCCGGGCCGAGCTCCGCGCCGATTGCGACGTAGGGCGGGTTGCAAAGGACGAGGTCGAACCGTTCGTCGACCCCGGTGGCCCAATTGCCGAGCCGGAAATGAGCCCGCGGCGCCAGTCCGAGCCGGCGAGCGTTGTTACGCGCATAGGTGAGCCCTTCGGGCGAACGATCGATCCCCACTCCGGTCGCGTCGGGCCACTGATCGAGTGCCGCCAGGAGCAAGGTTCCCGGTCCCGTGCCGAGATCGAGAATGCGGCGCGGGGCTTCGCGGCCGGCGAAGTGCTCGACCGCCGCTGCGATCAGGGTTTCGCTGTCCGGGCGAGGGATCAGTGCCCCCGGACCGACCTCCAGTTCGATGTTCCAGAAGGCACGGCGGCCGGTGATGTACGCCACCGGCTCCCCGGCCAAGCGGCGCTGAACAAGCCCTTCGAAGGCGTCCGGCACCTCGCCCGCCGGGGGGCGTAACAGCAATTCGTCGCGCTCGATATTCAGCGCGGAGGCCATCAGCAATTCGGCATCGAGCCGGGCGGTGTCGCTGGCACCCTTGAGCCGTTGCGCAGCCTCCGCCAGCGCGCGTTCGACTGGCCTCACGCGTCCTCGAGGCCGGCGAGGCGCTGCGCCTCGTCCTCCGCGATCAGCGCGCCGGTTAATTCCTTGAGCCCGGGTCCTTCGAGGATCTCCGGTAGCTTGTGGAGCGTCAGGTTGATCCTGTGATCGGTCACTCGCCCTTGGGGAAAGTTATAAGTTCGAATGCGCTCGGATCGATCGCCTGAGCCGACCATCGACTTGCGCGCGCCGGCCCGTTCGTTCGCGAGCCGCTCGCGTTCCAGCTCGAACAAGCGCGTCCGCAGCACCTTCAATGCCTTGGCCTTGTTCTTGTGCTGCGACTTTTCGTCCTGTTGGATTACCACCAGTCCGCTTGGCAAGTGAGTGATCCGAACGGCGCTGTCGGTGGTGTTGACCGACTGGCCACCGGGGCCAGACGAACGATAGACATCGATCCGGAGGTCCTTGTCGTCGATCTGGACATCGACGTCCTCGGCCTCCGGCAGCACGGCCACTGTTGCGGCGGAGGTATGGATGCGCCCCCCGCTCTCCGTTGCGGGGACGCGCTGCACCCGGTGCACGCCGCCCTCGAACTTCAGCCGGGCGAACACCCCGGCCCCGCTGATCGAGGCGACCGCCTCCTTGGTGCCGCCCGCTTCGGAAGCGTTGGAGGAGATCAGCTCGAACCTCCAGCCTTCGGTCTCGGCGAACCGCTGATACATGCGCAGGAGATCGCCCGCGAACAGCGCCGCCTCGTCGCCGCCCGTTCCCGCCCGTACCTCCAACATGGCCGCACGCTCGTCGGCCGAATCCTTCGGCAGCAATTGCAGCGCCAGCGCCCGCTCGGCTGCGGGCAGCTTGGCCCGGATCTCCGCGACCTCAGCCTCCGCCATCGCGCGCAATTCGGCCTCCGCCCCGGCATCGGCGGTAATGCCGGTCAGGACCTCCAGCTCGGCTCGCAGACGCCGGACCTCGCGGGCTGCGGCCGCGACCGGCTCGACCTGCGCATATTCCTTTGAGAGCCGGACGAAGTCGTCGGGCGGCAGGTTGCCGGCCGACATGGCGGCGCTCAGGTCATGCTTCTTGGCCTCGATCTGGGCGATGCGTTCCGAACTGATCTGGCTCATGCACGGATGGCCGTGTTCACCAGCTCCAGCGCAACCGCCCGCTGCTCGCCAGTGGCGAGGTCCTTGACCTGAGCGACTCCGGCTTCGAGCTCAGCGTCCCCGAGAATCACCGCATGGCCGGCGCCGCTGGCCGCAGCCCGCTGCATCCGCTTCTTCATGTTGCCGCGGTAGGCCATATCGGCGGCGATGCCGTCCCGGCGAAGCTCGGCCAGGAGCTTGGTGGCAGCCTTCTCAGCCGCTTCACCCAGGGGAACCAGCACCGCTTCCGGTTGCTCGGGCGGCGGGGCGTCGATCATCATTGCGAGTCGCTCGATCCCAGCCGCCCAGCCGATCGCCGGCGTATGCGGCCCGCCGAGCGCCTCGATCAGGCCGTCATAGCGCCCGCCCGCCACGACGGTGCCCTGGGCACCCAGCGTGTCGGTCATGAACTCGAACGCCGTGTGCCGGTAATAGTCGAGCCCGCGCACCAGACGCGGCGCCCGCTCCCAGCGCACCCCTGCCGCATCCAGCCCGGCCGTCACCGCCGCGAAGAAGTCGGCGGCTTCGCTCGTCAGGAAGTCGTCGATCACCGGCGCGCTGTCGACGATCGGCCAATCGCCGTGCGCCT
The DNA here is from genome assembly GCA_902806295.1 of uncultured Sphingomonas sp. GTDB lineage: Bacteria > Pseudomonadota > Alphaproteobacteria > Sphingomonadales > Sphingomonadaceae > Sphingomicrobium. The sequence continues at coordinate 6,325 of CADCWB010000144.1, forward strand.
TGCTGTCCAGGATCCGCACCGGATTGCGCTCCAGCCGATCGCGGCTGTCCGGGCTGAGATCCGCAGCTCGCGCGTTGAAGTGCTCGTACAACGCATCGCGCCACGCCTGCCGCGTCGCGGGATCACCCAAGGTGTTGAGCTTCAGCACCACGGTCTTACCCAGGCCCAGCTCCCTCAGCAGCTGATCGGCGAACAGCAGCACTTCGACATCCGCCTGCGGCTCGCCCGCACCGATGATCTCGGCATCGAGCTGGTGGAATTGACGGAAGCGACCCTTCTGCGGGCGCTCATAGCGGAACGCGGCGCCATGCGTTGCGACCTTCAGCGGTGCATATTGCTGCCAGCCTTCGGATAGGTAGGCACGGGCGATGCCGGCGGTGAATTCAGGCCGCAGCGTGACCGAGTCTCCGCCGCGATCCTCAAATGTGTACATCTCATTGGAGACCACGTCGGTAGTTTCGCCAAGCGAGCGCGAAAAGACGGCGGTCGGCTCGAGCACGGGCACTTCGACCCGCTTAAAACCGAACAGCCGGCGCACCCGATCGAATGCCGCCACCACCGCGTGAAAGCGGTCGGCCTCTTCGCCAAGCATGCTCTGGGTGCCGCGGACCGGCTGGGGAGTCTGGATTTGCGCCATATTGTTGGGTGCGCCACTAGCGGCTGCACGGGAGCATGGCTAGGCACACACCCATGCGCTCCCGACTCCTCCTTGCGGTCCTGCTGGCCGCCACCGCCGCCTTCCCCGCCACCGCCCAGAACAGTGCGCCGCAGCCGCTGCCGGTCGTCAGTACCATCCCGGCCGCTCGCGACGTGGACTATCCGGGCACCATGCGGTTGGAGGTCGACGTGACCGACCTGGCGCAGGGCATCTGGCAGGTCCGTCAGACCATCCCGGTGGCGCGGCCGGGGCGCATGACCCTGCTTTTCCCGCAATGGCTGCCCGGCAACCATGCGCCGCGCGGCGAGATCGACAAGCTGGCGGGGCTGACCTTCCGCGCCGGTGGGCAGTTGATTCCCTGGACCCGCGATCCGGTTGATGTGTTCGCCTTCCACCTCGACCTGCCGAACGGGGCCACCGAGGTTGAGGCGCGGTTCCAGTTCCTGACTCCTACTGCTTCCGACCAAGGCCGGGTGCTGGTCACGCGCGAGATGCTGAACCTGCAGTTCGAAGACGTTTCGCTCTACCCCGCCGGCTATTTCACCCGCCGCATTCCGGTGAGCGCCACGGTGACTTATCCGGCGGGCTGGCGCTCAGCGACTGCGCTTAGGCCAAGTGCGACCAACGCCAATCGGGTGACCTACGGCACGGTCAGCTATGAGACGCTGCAGGACTCGCCCGTATTCGCCGGCAAATATTTCCGGGCGGACAACCTTGGCTCTGGCGTCACGCTCAACACGGTTGCCGACCATCCGCGCGAGCTCGCCGTGCCTGCGGACGTCCTCCAGAAGCATCGCAATCTCGTAACCCAAAGCCTGCGGCTGTTCGGGGCGCGGCACTTCGATCATTACGACTTCCTCCATGCTGTTACGGAGCGGCTCGGCGGCATTGGCCTCGAGCACCACCGCAGCAGCGAGAACCAGAACGATCCAGGCTATTTCATCGACTGGCAGGGCAGCCTGCCCGACCACAACCTGCTGCCGCACGAATTCGTGCATAGCTGGAACGGCAAGTTCCGCCGCGGGGCGGACCTGTTCACCCCCGACTACCGCACGCCCATGCGCAACAGCCTGCTGTGGGTCTATGAAGGGCAGACCCAGTTCTGGGGTTATGTACTCGAAGCCCGGTCCGGCCTGTCGACCAAGAGCCAAGTGCTCGACAAGCTGGCGGTCATCGCAGCCACCCTCGATGCCCGGGAGGGACGCACCTGGCGCCCGCTGGTGGATACCACCAACGACCCGATCATCTCCGCGCGTCGCCCTAAAGGCTGGACCAGTTGGCAGCGCAGCGAAGATTATTACAACGAAGGCCTGCTGATCTGGACGGAAACGGACGCCATCATTCGCCAGGGCACGGGCAACCGCCGCGGCATGGACGATTTCGCCAAAGCCTTTTTCGGCATCCGCAACGGCGATTGGGGCGTGGTCCCGTACACCTTCGACGATGTGGTGCGAACGCTGAACGGCGTCCATGCGTACGACTGGCGCAGCTTCCTCGACCAGCGGGTCAACCGGACGACGGAGCGCGCGCCGCTCGCCGGCTTCACCCGCTCCGGCTACCGCCTCGACTTCGGGGAAGAGCCGACCCCCGGTCAGGCCGCTTCGCTGAAGTCGTCGAACTCCAACGACCTGAGCTTCTCCCTCGGCCTGACCATCGACAAGGACGCCAAGATCACCTCC
>CADCWB010000145.1 GCA_902806295.1 uncultured Sphingomonas sp.
CGCCCACTCGCCAGGTGGTGCGCGTGGGTGATCGCGACCGCCAGCGCGTCTGCGGCGTCAGGGCCAGCGATCTTTGCGCCCGGCAATAGACGGGCGACCATGGCGTGGACCTGCTCTTTGCTCGCGCCGCCGGTGCCGACCACCGCCTTCTTGACCAGTCTTGGGGCATATTCGCCCACCTCGATGGCCGCGCGGGCCGCGCAGAGCAGGGCCACGCCGCGCGCCTGGGCCAGTTTAAGGGTGGAGCCGGGGTTTTGGTTGACGAACACCTCCTCGGCCGCCGCGGCCTGCGGACGGTGGTCGGCGATCACGGCTTCGAGCTGCGTCGCGAGGTCGGCCAGGCGGCGCGGCAGGGGCTCGCCACTGCGGGTCTTCACCTGACCGTTGGCGAGGTGCGATAGGCGGTTACCATCGGCGCGGATGATGCCCCAGCCGGTCGAGGACAGGGACGGGTCCAGGCCGAGGATGATCAGCCCAGCTGCTCCATCACCTCATCCGAGATCTGGTAATTGCCCCAGACGGTCTCGACATCGTCGTCTTCGTCGAGCGTGTCGATGAGCTTCATCAACTGCGCCGCGTCGTCTTCGGTGACGTCCACCGGGGTTTGCGGACGCCAGGCGAGCTTTACCGCGGTGGGTTCGCCGAGCGCGGCTTCAAGCGCCTTGGCGACCTCGTGCATGCCGTCCAAACCGGTCCAGATTTGGTGGCCGTCCTCGTCGCTTTCAACATCGTCGGCGCCGGCCTCGATCGCGGCTTCGAGCACCTTGTCGGCGTCGCCCGCATCGGCGCCATATTCGATCAGGCCGAGCCGGGCGAAACCGTGACTGACGGACCCGCCGGCACCCAGATTGCCGCCATTCTTGCTGAAGGCGGTGCGAACGTTCGTGGCGGTGCGGTTGCGGTTGTCGGAGAGCGCCTCCACGATCAGCGACACGCCGCCGGGACCGAACCCCTCGTAGCGGATCTCTTCGTAGCTTTCCGCATCGCTGGCGGAGGCCTTGTCGATCGAGCGCTGGATATTGTCCTTGGGCATCGACTGTGCCTTGGCCGCGAGCACGGCCGCCCGCAGGCGCGCGTTCATGTCGGGATCCGGCAGCCCCATCTTGGCCGCGACCGTGATCTCGCGGCTCAGTTTGGAGAACATCGCCGAGCGCTTCTTATCCTGCGCCCCCTTGCGGTGCATGATGTTTTTGAATTTGGAATGACCGGCCATGGCTTACCCCAGTTTGACGGCGGTGCCGCAGACGCAGACCATCAGCATCGAGCCGCCTTTGCCGAGTACTTCATAGTCGAAATCGACCGCTATCACCGCATCGGCACCGAGTTGGATGGCCGAGCGCTCCATTTCCTGCATGGCGGCATTGCGCGCGTCCCTCAACGAGTGCTCGTACGAACCCGATCGGCCGCCGACCACGTCCCGGATCGAAGCGAAGAAGTCCTTGAACAGGTCGGCGCCGACGATGACTTCGCCGCCGACCAGCCCGAGATACTCTCGAACCGGGCGGCCTTCGATGGTGGAGGTAGTGGTGGTGAGCATGACGGTTCGTCCTAGTGCAGCCCGAGCGCGTTGCGGTAGGTTTCGAGCAGCGCGTCCTGCTCGTCCCGGGCATGCTTTTCCATTTTCCGCAGCCGCACGATCTGCCGCATGATCTTGCTGTCGTAGCCGTTCGCCTTGGCCTCGCCGTAGACATCCTTGATGTCGTCCGCGACGCCCTTTTTCTCTTCCTCGAGCCGTTCGATCCGCTCGATGAACAGCCGCAGCTGATCCGCCGCGACGTTGCCGTCCGCCATGAATATCGTCCCCGCCTATCCGAAAATCGGTGCGCGCGGGCCTTAGGCGAGCAATGCCCGCCGCTCAAGCGGTTGAACGAGGTGCCGGGGGCGCTATGGCGTGGCCGCAACACGGGAGAATAGCATTGGCGATGTCGGTTGGCCCACGCGGGCGCAAGGTCAGGATCCTGGCGACGCTCGGCCCCGCCAGTGACACCCCTGAGATGATCGCCCAGTTGATGAAGGCCGGGGCGGACGCCTTTCGCATCAACATGAGCCACGGCGACCAGGCGGCAAAGGCGCAGCTGGTGCGGACTATCCGGGACCTGGAGAAAGAACTGGGGCGGCCGACCACCATCCTGTTCGACCTGCAGGGCCCCAAGCTGAGGGTCGGCAAGGTGACGGATGGCGGCGCGGTGGTGGAGACCGGCAGTCGATTCCTGCTCGATCGGTCGGACGAGCCGGGCGACTCAGCTCGGGTCGAGCTGCCTCATCCGGAATTGTTCGAGGCGGTGAGCGAGGGCGACCGGCTGCTGATCGACGACGGCAAGGTGCGGCTGCGGGTGGCGGCGGTCGGGCCGGAGCGGATCGAGACCATCGTCGAGGTCGGCGGCCGGATCAGCGACAACAAGGGCGTCAACGTGCCTGACGTGCTGGTACCGATTCCGGCGATGACGGAAAAGGACCGCAGCGACCTGCAGTTCGCGCTGGAGCAGGGCGCCGACTTTATTGCCCTGTCGTTTGTGCAACGGGCCGAGGATGTCGAGGAAGCGCGCAAGCTGATCGACAACAAGGCCGCGCTGATGGTCAAGATCGAGAAGCCCTCCGCGATCGAGCGGCTGGAAAGCATCCTGGCCCATGCCGACGCGGTGATGGTCGCGCGCGGCGACCTTGGCGTGGAGCTGCCGCCCGAACGCGTGCCACCGTTGCAGAAGCAGATCGTCGCCCGCTGCCGTGAGCTTGGCAAGCCGGTGGTGGTCGCGACTCAGATGCTGGAGTCGATGATCACGTCGCCGACGCCGACCCGGGCGGAGGTGAGCGACGTCGCCAACGCGATCTACGATGGTGCCGACGCTGTGATGCTGTCGGCCGAGAGTGCGGCCGGCCAGTTCCCGTGCGAGGCGGTCCATATGATGGATCGCATCGGTCGGACGGTGGAGGCCGATCCCAACTATGCCGCGCGGGTGCATTTCACGGCGACCCCGGCCGAGCCGACCACCGCCGATGCACTGGCCGAGAGTGCCGGTAATATCGCGAACACCGTGCCGGTCGCGGCCATCGTTTGCTACACCTCGTCGGGCTCGACCGCGCGGCGGATCGCCCGCGAGCGCGGACCGGTGCCGCTGCTGGTGATGACCGCTAGCGGCAAGGTCGCACGGCGCATGGGGCTGGTGTGGGGCGTGCACGCGGTCAACACCCGCGACGTGTCCAGCTTCGAGGAGATGGTCGCCAAGGCCAAGCGGATGGCGCTACGGACCAAGATCGCCGGCCCGAACGATCGCCTGATCATCATGGCCGGAGTGCCGTTCGGGCAGGCGGGCTCCACCAACGTGATGCATGTCGTGCAGCTGATCGGAGACGAGCTGGACGATTACGCGGGAGCTTAGCGCCCTTCGAGCAGCGCCGGCATCTCGCCTGGGATCTCGCGGGCGAGATAGCCGAGCGTCCCGACCTTGTCGCCGAGCCGCCGCCCAGCCTCGCCGTGGCACCAGACCGCCCATAGCAAGGCCGTAAGCGGGTCGGCGCGGCGGGCAAGCAGGCCGCCAACGATGCCGGCCAGTGTGTCGCCCGACCCTGAGATTCCGAGCCCGGGACCACCCCCGCGAAAACGAAAGGCCTGGCCGTCCGGCGTCACGACGTGGCTCTCGACCCCTTTCACCAGGGTCACCGCATCGTAGCGGTCGGCGCAGGTGCGGGCGGCCGTGAGCGGGTCCGCCTCCACCTCTGCTTCATCGATGCCGAGCAGGCTGGCCATCTCGCCGGCGTGCGGCAGGAGGATCGCTGGAGTTTCGGAGCGCTGCACCTCCTGTTCGCGCGCCGGTAAGGCACGGAGCAGGGCGGCATCGAGCGCAACCGGGTTGCCATTGCCAACTAGCGCGGCGGCTAGTTTCGGAGCTTGCGCATTACCCTGCATGCCCGGGCCGGCAACCACCGCGTCGGCCTTGGCTGCGAGCTCAGCGAGTGGCTTGAGCGTGCTTGGTGCGAAGCCGCCGTCCCGCCCTTGCGCCAACCCGACCACCATCGCTTCCGGCATGGCCATGGCGAGCTGTGTCGCTGCGCTGTCGACCGTGGCGATCTGAAGGCGGCCGGCACCGGCGCGCATCGCGGCCATCGCCGCCAATAGCGCGGCGCCGGCGACATCGCGGCTGCCGGCGATGATCAGGATCGATCCGCGTTCATCCTTGTCGCCGGAGCCGATCGGGGGGAGCGGGTGCTTCTTGAGCAGCGCAGCATCGAGCGTCTGCACCTTCATCGCGTGCCCACAACGGCATCGGGCTCGGAGGTGACCGGCGCGCTGCTTTCCTCTAGCGGAGCGGCGTGGTTCCATAGTGAAAGCCGCGGGGCGCAGTCGAGCTCATTGGGGCGGAACTCGAACGCGCAGATGCCGCAGTTGAGGATCTCGGACTGTTTGTCGATGCCGAGGATCTGGGCCTCGTCGAGCTCTTCGAGAATGTAGCGCATGCACAGGACGACCACCTGATGGCAGACGATCAACACCCGGCGGTCGGCGTAATGAAGATTGATCGAGTTCATCGCCGAGCGCAGGCGCAGGATGACGTCCGCCCAGCTCTCGCCGCCGGGCGGGCGATGATAGAATTTGCCGAGGCGAGCGCGATGCCCCGCCTCCTCCGGATATTTCTGCCGGATGCCAAGGCCGGTAAGGCCGTCGAAGATGCCGAACTCACGCTCGCGCAGGCGTTCATCGATGACCGTGCGGTGCTTGCCGCCGGCCAGACCGCCGGCTTCGCAGATCGCCTTGGCGGTCTGGCGCGCGCGGAGGTAGGGTGAGGAAAGGATGACTTCGGGCTTCTCGCCGTCCGGCAGCGCTGCGAACCAGCGTCCGGCCGCGGCCGCCTGGCGGTGACCGAAGTCGGACAGCGGGACGTCCACGTCGCGAATGTCGATTGCTATCCGCGCCGCGCCCGATCCTTCCGCCGCGTCGCGAGCGACATTGCCTTGGCTCTGGCCGTGGCGAACCAGCCACAAACGCTCAGGCCAGTGTGATCGGGGCATTTGTCCTCCTGCTTCTGCCGAACGAAAAGCATGAGGAGGGCGTTGGGTCCAGTGTCGCTGCCGGTTAGCGCCCGGGCAGGTTCTCGGCATGGAGCATGAAGTCGTTCAGCGCATGCTCCAGCGGGCGGAGGATCTGGCCACGACTGGTGGCGAGCGTATTGTCGGCTTTCGCACCGCCGCTGTCGCGGATCTTGGTCGGCGATAGGCCGGAACGATCGGCGACCTCGCGGGCCAAGCCGTGCCAGCTGATGCTGCCCTCATTGGCAAGGTGCCAAAGCCCGGTTTCACCATCGAGCAGCAAGTCCAGCGTGGCATGGACCAGATCGGGCACATAGGTCGGCGAGACGACCGCATTATCGCTGGCTTCGACGTCCTGGCCCTTGGTGAGCCGATCGAGTGTGCCCCACAGGAAGTTGTGGCGGTCCCACGGGCCGAAGAAGGCGCTGGTGCGAACAATCAAGGCCTGCGGATCGATCGCCAGGACGCGGTCCTCGGCGTCGGCCTTGCTCTGCCCGTAGACGGACGTGGGGCTGGTCGGATCGGGCTCCAGATAGGCGCGGCCAAGCTGACCGTCGAACACGAGGTCCGAACTGAAAGTGACGAACGGTATGCCACGTCTGTGACAGGCGGCGGCAAGCAACTCGGGCCCAGTGGTGTTGATCCGGAAGCAGTCGTCGGGCTGATGTTCGGCCTCGGGCACCCGGACGAAGCCCGCCGTGTTTACCACCGCCCATGGCTGCAGCCGATCAAGCGCAGCTTCGATGCTGGCGAGATCCGTAATGTCCATCGCCCGGCGGTCGGTCAGCACATGCGCCAAACCGCGGTGGTGGCACAGCCGAGCGAACGCCTGGCCAAGTGTACCCGTGGCACCGGTGATCAGCAGCGGACGCCGGCCGAGATGATGCGGCTTGCACTCGGCACCACCATGGTAGAACCGGTTGTTCCGCCGCCACCAGGGACGTCCCTGGGTCACCGGATGGTTGAGCATCGACCCGCTGGCGATCGCCTTTGCCGCATGGGCAACCATGGTGGGCCGAAGCTTGCCTCCGCGCGTGTCGAAGGCGCCGACATCGTAGACGCCCTCGCGCTTGGTCAGCAGCGAGCGCCAGTCGACGTTGCCGAACAGCGACCAAAGCGTGACGGCCCGGATGTCGACACCCTCGCCGCGCACCTTCTCCGCAGCATTCCAGACATCGTGGAACCAGCGCACCTGCTCCTCGCGGGTGCAACCATGGTGCACCTCGGTAATGGCCAGCGGAATGCCGTAGCGCTCCCATGCCTCGCGCAGGCGCGCCGCTGGCCCGGTCCGGCCCTGCAGGTGCGGCATGCGCACAGCCTCCACGTCGACATAGCTATCGATGCCGTTGGCGCCGACCGGCTGGTCGGGATACCGTTCGACCCGCTCGTCGAGGTAGCGTTCGCTGGTCAGGTAATGGTTGATGCCGATGATGTCGGGCGTCGCCTCGCCCGAGCGCAAGTCGTTGAGCACGGCCTCGGGCACGTTCGCGGATCGCAGCATCGCCCAGAAGGGATGCTTCGGATCAACCCGGCCGGCGAGCAGGTCCAGGCTCAGCCAGCGCCGTTCATTCTCGTGCCGGGCCTGATAGGCCAGCTTGCGCGTAGCGAAGGTTTTGCCGAGGTCCTCGGTGCTGACCAGCAGCGCCGCCGGGTTGACCTCGCGAATGGCTCGCATGGCTGCCAACGTCGCTTCGCACTCGTGCGCCAAGGCCTTCAGGAAACTGCCGAAGTTCTTATGGTGAGGATACCAATGGCCGTAGAGGCATGAAAAGCGAGCGGTGGTCAGCGGCTCGTTGACCGGAGTCCACATCTCGATCCACGGATAGCGCTCCGCGACCGCCTTCGCGTAGCGGGCCAGCTTGGTCGCGAAGGCGGGGTCGAGCAGACTGGTGTAGCGAGGACCGGAGCCGTGATGGACCAATCCGCCGATGACCTTGACGCCAAGCTCCCGCAACCGGCGCAGGCGCTCGTCGTGCCAGGCGAAGTCGAGCTGCGCGGGATCGTCCGGCGCAACCCGCTCCCACACGATTGGATAGCGCACGGTGCGGATGCCGAGGTCGGCGATGGCGTCGAGATCGGCCAGACGATAGGCGTGACCGGTCTCGACGACCTGATCGCGAAACTCGTCCTCGATGCGCACGACGGTGCATTCCACCCCGCCCCATAGTTGGAGCGGGGTGTTGTTCGACACTTCCTCGGTCATTCGTTTCTCTCTGGCCCGGCTCAGATGGCCAGGCGCAGCTCCCTGCGTGGAGCGCCAATCGTGGCGCGGGCCTGGTCCAGGCGGCGGAAGGTGGCGAGCGCCTGTCCGACGATCTGGTCCATGTTGTAGTAGCGGTAAGTCGCCAGCCGCCCGACAAACGTCACGCCCGGGGTGGCATCGGCCAGCGCCTCATACTTCTTGAACAGCAGCTGGTTCTCCGGCCGCGGGATCGGATAGTAGGGATCGCCCTCCGCCGACGGATATTCCAGCGTGATGGTGGTCCGCGGATGGGTCTGCCCGGTCATGTGCTTATACTCGGAGATCCGGGTGTAAGGGGTTTCCGTGTCCGGGTAGTTGACCACCGCCACCGGCTGGAACTGGTCCTTCTCAATGGTCGAGTGGACGAAGCGCAGCGAGCGATACGGCAGCTTGCCGAAGCGCCACTCGAAATATTCGTCGATCGGGCCCGTGTAGATCACGTGCGCGGCGTCGATCTCGCCCTGAACGTCGCGGAAGTCGGTGCCGAGCGACTTGTCGATCAGCGGGTGGTCCAGCATCCGCTCGAACATCCGGGTATAGCCCTCCAGCGGCATGATCTGGTGGGTGTCGGTGAAGTAGCGGTCGTCCGTGTTGGTCCGCGTCGGGATCCGGCTGGTCACCTGCTTGTCGAGCTCCGACGGATCGAGGCCCCACTGCTTGCGGGTATAGCCACGGAAGAACAGTTCATAGAGCTCCCGGCCCACGGCGTTGATGACCACGTCTTCCGAGGTACGGATGTCGGCAACGGGTTCCGCCCGCGCGGCCAGGAACTCGGCGGCCTCCTCGTCGGTCTTGAGCCCCGCATTGAACAGCTGGTTCAAGGTGGTGCGGTTGATCGGAATCGGCACCTGCATATCGCGGACGTTGGCGAGCACCCGGTGCTCGTACGGCCGCCATTGGGTGAAGTGCGACAGGTAGCTGACGATCTCGTCCGAGTTGGCGTGAAAGATGTGCGGCCCGTACTTGTGGTACAGGATGCCATGCTCGTTCAGTTCGTCGTAGGCATTGCCGGCGACGTGCGGACGCTTGTCGAGCATCAGCACGCGCGCGCCATGCTGGGTCGCCAGCCGCTCGGCCAGCACCGAGCCCGCGAAACCGCAGCCGACCACAAGATAGTCGTACTTCTTGGCCTTCGGCATGGAGGTATAGTGGCCCGCGCCGAACGCCGGGCGCTCGATCTTGCGGGCCGGCTCCACGACCTGGTCGATCAGCGCCGCCATCCGGGCCTGGGTCGTGTCCCAGCTCATGTCGGCCAGCAGCAGGTCGACCTCGGCGAGCCATTCGTCACTCGAACGGGCGAGTTCGAGCGCCCGGTCGCAGGCGTCGACGAACTGCTCCGGCGTGCCGGCGATGCGCACCCCGGCGACCTTCTCGTAGTGACGCTTGACGTCGCGGATCGGGGTAGAGACCACCGGCCGCCCCGCGGCGAGATATTCGGGGGTCTTGGTCGGCGAGATGAAGCGGGTCGCCTCGTTGATGGCGAACGGCATCAGCGCGACGTCCCAGCCCGATAGGTAGGACGGCAGCTCGTCGTAGCTTTTGCCGCCGAGGTAGTGGATGTTATCGCGGCGGGGCAGTTCGTCGTCCGCGATTTTCACCACCGGACCGACCATCACCAGCTGCCAGTCGGGGCGGGCGTCAGCAACGGCTTCGATCAGCGCAAGGTCGATCCGTTCGTCGATCACGCCGTAGAAGCCGAGCCGCGGGCGAGCGATTGCCGACTGGTCAGCCGGATCGGCCAGGCCGGCGCGGGCGCGGCCGAAATGCTTGCGATCGACCGACGAAGGGAAGGGGTGGACGTTGCCGTGGCGCTTCTTCTTGGCCTCATAGAGCGAGTAACCACCGGTGAAGACCACGTCGGCGGCGTTCAGCAGCTCGGTCTCGAGATTCAGCAATTCCTGCGGCGCGAAGCGGAAGGCGGACAGCTCGTCCATGCAGTCATAGACGGTCGCCAGCGCATCCAGGTGCCGCGAGAAGGGCAGCATCATCGGTGTGTAATACCAGCGGATGAACTTGCCGTGCAGCGGCGCGACGAATTGGTCGAGCAGCCCGCTCAGCACGGTCTGTTGCGCCTGTGCGTCGAGCCCCTCAGGGAGCAGCGGAGTGACGATGGTCAGGTTCGGCACGTCCTTCGACGGACGGGCGTTGAGCGAGGGACCTTGGCCGGCAGGAGCGGGGATGGCCTCTTCCCAGACCACCACCGGCATCGACTTGGCGAAGCGGCCCATCAGGTGCTGCGGACGCTGGAATACGAATTCCCACCGCAGGTGCGAGAAGCAGATGAGAGTGGTCTGCTTGGTGGGGAACGCCGGAGCCGGTGTATTTCCCTCGTTACCTACGCCGACGTTATTCAACATCCCCACTCACCTCACGCAAAAATGGCTGATAATGAACTTTTAAACTACGAAGCTCCGGTTCGGGTTCCATTGGCACGAACTTTGCAGCGGCCTAAATTGCTGCACTGCGGCAAAGCGAGCTGAAAGGAGCGCCAGTCCGAGTAGGCCGGCGCTCCCCGCGCTCAATTCGTCAGGCGAGCTCGACGATGCGGGTGCGGCTGGCGCGGCCACCTTCACGGCCGGCGGCTGCCGCCCGCTCGCGATTGTTGGCGAAGTTGCCGCCCGACGCCTTGCCGCCCTTGCTGGCGATCTCTTTCTGCTTGTTGGGGTCCATGGCTGCAAAGCCACGCCGCGAACGGCCGCCGTCAGACTGAATCATTATCGCTCTTCCCTCTCTTGATTGTTCATTCGAGCGAAAGGAAAACGGAGCGGACAGTACAGCGTTGCCGATCTTAACCTTGTTTAGGACGATTGTTCGCTGCAGCTAGCGAGCTGTAAACAAAGGGTTTGAGACGACAATCCATTGTTCCCCCTCGGCGGTGAAGGGCTCCGAGTTGACGGCGGCGGCGGCGGGCGCGAAGAGCTTCGGCCCATGACGACCACCATTGCAGAACTGGAACGGCGGCGAGCGGCCGCACGGCTCGGCGGCGGGCCCAAGCGCATCGACGCGCAGCACGCCAAGGGAAGGCTGACGGCGCGCGAGCGATTGTCCGTGCTGCTGGACGAGGGCAGCTTCGAGGAGGTCGACACCTTCGTCGAGCACAATGCGACCGATTTCGGCATGGCCGAGCAGAAGATCCCGGGCGACGGGGTGGTGACCGGATCGGGCACGATCAACGGCCGGCTGGTCTATGTTTTCGCGCAGGACTTCACCGTGTTCGGCGGCTCGCTATCCGAGCGGCACGCGCAGAAGATCTGCAAGGTGATGGACGCGGCGATGAAGGTCGGCGCGCCGGTGATCGGGCTCAACGACAGCGGCGGCGCGCGCATCCAGGAGGGCGTGGCGTCGCTCGCCGGCTACGCGGAGGTGTTCCAGCGCAATGTACTCGCGTCGGGCGTGATTCCGCAGATCTCGCTCATCATGGGCCCGTGCGCGGGCGGGGCGGTCTACTCGCCGGCGATGACCGACTTCATCTTCATGGTGAAGGATTCGAGCTACATGTTCGTCACCGGCCCGGACGTGGTGAAGACCGTCACCAACGAAGTCGTGACGCAAGAGGAGCTCGGCGGCGCGGTCACGCATACGTCGAAGTCGGGGGTGGCGGACGTCGCGTTCGAGAACGACATCGACGCGCTGCTGGCGGCGCGCGAGTTCTTCGACTTCCTGCCGCTGTCCAACCGCATGGACGTGCCGGAGCGGCCGACGAGCGATCCGGGCGACCGGGCGGACGAGAGCCTCGACACGCTGATCCCGCCATCAGCCAACCAGCCCTATGATATGCACGAACTGATCCGGAAGGTCGCCGATGAAGGAGACTTCTTCGAGCTTCAACCGAACCATGCTGGGAACATCATCATCGGCTTCTGCCGGATCGAGGGGCGCTCGGTCGGCGTGGTCGCCAACCAGCCGCTGTCGCTGGCCGGCGTGCTGGACATCAACTCGTCCAAGAAGGCCGCGCGATTTGTGCGCTTCTGCGACGCGTTCGACATCCCGATCCTGACCTTTGTCGACGTGCCGGGCTTCCTGCCCGGCGTCGGCCAGGAGCATAACGGCATCATCAAGCACGGCGCCAAGCTGCTGTTTGCCTATGCCGAGGCGACCGTGCCCAAGATCACGGTGATCACCCGCAAGGCCTACGGCGGGGCTTACGACGTGATGGCGTCCAAGCATCTGCGGGGGGACTTGAACTACGCCTGGCCCACCGCCGAAATCGCGGTGATGGGGGCGAAAGGCGCGGTCGAGATCATCTTCCGCGGCCGCACCCCGGACGAGATCGCCGAGCGCACCCAGGAGTATGAAGAGCGCTTTGCCAACCCGTTCGTGGCCGCGAGCATGGGCTTCATCGACGAGGTGATCATGCCCCACTCCACCCGGCGCCGGGTCGCGCTCGGCCTACGCAAGCTGCGGGGCAAGAGCCTCGAGAACCCGTGGAAGAAGCACGACAATATTCCGTTGTGAGTAGCGCCTTGGATTTCACAACTGTCGTTCTAATTCTTGCAGCTGGCGTTTTCCTCTGGGGCACCGTGTCCGGGCTTCTTACAGGCAAGAACAACATTGTCGGCGTTGGGCAGAACAGGGCTGATGCACCAGCACGATATTGGACGGTCGTCATGGTTGATGCGGCGCTTGCGAGCGTTCTGATATGGTATCTGGCATTTGTGCACCAAGGAGGCTTGCTCTGAAACTCGGACCCTTGAACCATGTCGGGGTGGCGACGCCTTCGATCGAGCGGAGCTTGCAACTTTACCTCAGCCTGTTCGGCGCCGAGCCGTCCTCGCCGCCGTTCGACCTGCCGGCGCAGGGCGTGCGCGTGTGTTTCGTCGATGCGCCGAATTCGCAGGTCGAGTTGATCGAGCCACTCGGGCCGGGGTCCCCGATCGCCAAGTTCCTGGAGAAGAACCCGGAGGGTGGGCAGCATCACCTTTGCTTCGAGGTGCCGGACATCGAGCAGGCGAGGGCGTGGTTCGAGGGGCAGGGCGCGCGGTTGCTGGGGCCGACGCGGATCGGCGCGCATGGGACGCCGATCTTCTTCCTGCACCCCAAAGACACGGGCGGGGTGCTGACGGAGATTATGGAGTCGCCCAAGCAGGCGCATTAGGTTTTCACACGAAGGCGCGAGGAGAAGAATATGGCACGAAGGAGTGCGCTCTTCTTCGCGCCGTCCTTTCTCCTCCGTGCTTTGGTGCGAAAATCCAGCCGAATGCGCGCTTCCAAGCGGTCTCTCGTTTAAGGGACTGGACCCCGGCTTTCGCCGGGGTACAGGATGTGCCCCATGTCCGACGACAAGCATGAAGCCTGGAAAGCCCTCGCCGCCAAGGAGGCTCGCGGCGCCGACCTGACGCGCGCCACGCCCGAGGGCATCACCCTCAGAACCGTCTACGGCCCCGAGGACGCGGCCGGGATCGACAGCGGCTACCCCGGCGTGGCGCCGTACACCCGCGGGCCGTACGCGACCATGTACGCGGGTCGGCCGTGGACGATCCGTCAGTACGCCGGCTTCTCCACCGCCGAGGAGAGCAATGCCTTCTACCGCCGCAACCTCGCGGCCGGGCAGAAAGGCTTAAGCGTCGCCTTCGACCTCGCCACCCACCGCGGCTACGACAGCGACCATCCGCGCGTGTCGGGCGACGTCGGCAAGGCGGGCGTGGCGATCGACAGCGTCGAAGACATGAAGCTGCTGTTCGACGGCATCCCGCTGGGCGAGATGAGCGTCAGCATGACCATGAACGGCGCGGTGCTGCCGATCATGGCCTTCTACATCGTGGCGGGCGAGGAGCAGGGCGTATCCCGCGCCTCGCTGTCGGGCACGATCCAGAACGACATCCTGAAAGAGTTCGCGGTCCGCAACACCTACATCTACCCGCCCGAACCCTCGATGCGGATCGTGTCGGACATCATCGCCTACACGTCCGCGGAGATGCCGAAGTTCAACAGCATTTCCATTTCCGGCTACCATATGCACGAGGCCGGGGCGACCGCGGTGCAGGAGCTGGCCTACACGCTGGCCGACGGCATGGCCTATGCCCGCGCCGCGGTGGACGCTGGCATGGACCTGGACGCCTTTGCGCCGCGCCTGAGCTTCTTCTTCGGCATCGGCATGAACCTGTTCATGGAGGTGGCGAAGCTGCGCGCCGCGCGGACGTTGTGGGGCCGGATCATGACCGACCTCGGCGCCAAGTCCGAAAAGTCGAAGCTGCTCCGCACTCACTGCCAGACCAGCGGCGTGTCGCTGACCGAGCAGGACCCGTACAACAACATCGTCCGCACCACGGTGGAGGCGCTGGCGGCGGTGCTCGGCGGCACCCAGTCGCTGCACACCAACAGCTTCGACGAAGCGATGGCGCTGCCGACCGACTTCTCGGCCCGGATCGCCCGTAACACGCAACTGATCCTGGCGGAGGAGAGTGGGGTCACGGCAGTTGCCGATCCGCTGGGTGGAAGCTGGTACGTCGAGCGGCTGACCCGCGAGCTGGAGGAGCGGGCCTGGGCCTTGATCGAGGAGGTCGAAGCGCACGGCGGCATGACCAAGGCGGTGGCGGAAGGCCTGCCGAAGAAGAGGATCGAGGAAGCGGCCGCCGAGCGCCAGGCGAAGGTCGATACGGGCGAGACGGTGATCGTCGGGGTGAACCGCTACCGGTTGGCGGAAGAGGCTGAGCTCGACATCCTTGAGGTGGACAACGCCAAGGTGCGCGCCGGGCAGATTGAGCGGCTTGGAGCGATGCGGGCGAGCCGGGATGAGACGCGGGTGCGGGCGGCGTTGGAGGCGCTCACGGCAGCAGCTCACGCTCGTCCTGAGCGGAGCGAAGCGCAGTCGAAGGGCGTCGACACAGAACAACGCCCTTCGACTACGGACCGGCGGTCCTCCGCTCAGGAGGAGCGGGGTTTGGGTGGCAATCTGTTAAGCCTCGCGGTCGAAGCCGCCCGCGCCCGCGCCTCACTGGGCGAAATCTCCGATGCTCTCGAACGCGCGTTCGGCCGCTACGCCACCAAGCCGGAACCGGTGTCGGGCATCTATGGCCAGCGCGCCGACGTGCGGTGGCGGGAAGCTGTCGAGGGGACGGAAGCCGTCGCCACCCGCCTTGGCCGGAAGCCCCGCATGCTGGTCGCCAAGATGGGCCAGGACGGCCACGACCGCGGCGCCAACCTGGTGTCGAGCGCGTTCGGCGACCTCGGTTTCGAGATCGTCGCAGGACCCCTGTTCCAGACCCCGCGCGAGGCAGCTGAACTGGCGGTGGAAGCGCAGGTCGACGTGGTCGGCGCCTCGTCCCTCGCGGCCGGGCACAAGACTCTTATCCCCGAGTTGATCGGCCACCTTCGTGACCTTAACCGGGCGGACATCAAGGTGGTGGCCGGCGGCGTCATCCCCGCGCAAGATCATGCCGAGTTGCGGGCTGCGGGCGTGCAGGCGATTTTCGGGCCAGGCACCAATCTCGCCGACGCGGCCGACGAAGTGCTGCGTCTGCTGGGGCACAACAAGCCGCCGATTGAGGAAGCCGCGGAATGATCAATGAGGAGCAATCGCAGCTTCCTGCCAAGCTGGAACGCTCGGGCGATTACGACCTCCTGCTGTACGATTATTCCAAGCACCTGCTGTCGCTTGCACGGATCAGCATCGGCGGGGTCATCACGCTGGCGCAATCGTCGGTCGGCAAGACGATTCCGACCAGGGATATCGGCGTCGTGGTCATCATCTTGGCACTGAGCGGTGTTGCGGCGCTGTCGTGCACCGCTGCTGTGCTTCGCGCTCGCAGTGACGGCGCGCCACTAGGCAAAGCCGCGTCCTACATGCATCAGGGCGCGATGGGTTTGCTCGGGGTCGGCTTTGGCTGGTTTCTGATGAGCTGGCTGAATAATCTATGGTGAGCGACCGCATCTGCCGAACTTGATCCTGCAAACGGCTTCCAATCCGGTTTGGAAAGGCAAGCGGACCCTCACCAGGCCTGGGTTTCGCGGCTCGCCATGGATACGCGGCCTAACAGGGGGGAGCGGTATGGAGGACGACGAGACACCACCGGGCCGCGATCCGGAGCGACTGCTGTACGACTGTGTTCAAGCATCTCACTTCGCTGTCGCTGCTGACCCTGGGCGGCGTTCTGTCCATTTCTCAAGTCGGTGAGGCGCAGGTCGAGCGATCGAAGCTCTTGGTCGTGCTGGTGCTGGTGGCCGCGGCTGGGATCATGGCCTTTCATGGAGCCGAAAGGCTGGTGGGCGCTTTGGTCAGCCGCAAGCCCATGCCTCGCCAAGTCCAATGGATGCAGCGTGCTTCGCCGATTACCCTGACACTTGGGGTTGGCATGTTCATCGGCGTCTTCATGAGCGTGATGGAGTAGCGGCCCAGCTTCCTATCTGCGGTTTGGGCGGCTACGCAGCGGCCCTATGTTCTCCAAGATCCTCATCGCCAACCGTGGCGAAATTGCGTGCCGGGTTATCCGAACGGCCAAGCGTATGGGCATCAAGACCGTCGCGGTTTATTCCGACGCCGACGCCCGCGCTCCCCACGTCCGCATGGCCGATGAGAGCGTTCGGCTCGGGCCGGCGCCGGCGGCGCAATCCTACCTTGATGCCGAGCTGATCCTCGACGCAGTGCGCGCGACCGGGGCAGAGGCGGTGCATCCAGGTTATGGCTTCCTGTCCGAACGCGAGAGCTTCGCACTCGCGCTGAAAGAGGCCGGCGTCGCCTTCATCGGCCCGCCGCCACACGCCATCGCCGCCATGGGCGACAAGATCGAGTCCAAGAAGCTGGCGCGCGACGCAGGGGTGAACGTCGTGCCGGGTTATCTCGGCGACATTGCGACCACCGATGAAGCGGTGACGATCGCGGCCGACATTGGCTTCCCGGTGATGATGAAGGCCTCTGCCGGCGGCGGCGGCAAGGGCATGCGGCTGGCCTATAGCGAGCAGGACGTGCGCGAGGGCTTCGAGGCGACCAAGCGCGAAGGCCTCGCCAGCTTCGGCGACGACCGCGTGTTCATCGAGAAGTTCATCGAGGACCCGCGCCACATCGAGATCCAGGTGCTGGGCGATCAGCACGGCACCATCCTCTACCTGGGCGAGCGCGAATGCTCGATCCAGCGGCGCCACCAGAAGGTGGTGGAGGAAGCGCCCTCCCCGTTCGTCACTCCGGAGATGCGACGCGCGATGGGCGAGCAGGCGGTCGCGCTGGCGCGGGCCGTGGGCTACTATAGCGCGGGCACGGTGGAGCTGATCGTCAACGGCGCGGACGCGTCGGGCCAGGGCTTCTACTTCCTCGAGATGAATACCCGCCTGCAGGTGGAGCATCCGGTGACCGAGGAGGTCACCGGGCTGGACCTGGTCGAGCAGATGATCCGCGTCGCGGCGGGCGAGAAGCTGGCGTTCGGGCAAGAGGACGTGCGACTCGACGGCTGGTCGATCGAGAACCGAGTGTATGCGGAGGATCCGTATCGGGGGTTCCTGCCGAGCACGGGGCGGCTGGTGCGGTACCAGCCGCCGGCCACCATCGACGATCTCCGTTCGTCCCGAGCGCAGTCGAGGGGCGCAGACGAGACGGCAGTTCAACGCCCCTCGACTGCGCTCGGGACGAACGGCGGAGGTGTTTCGGACTCGATAGTGCGCGTCGACGACGGCGTGTTCGAGGGCGGCGAGGTGTCGATGTTCTACGACCCGATGATCGCCAAGCTGATCACCTGGGCCCCGACCCGTGAGGCCGCGATCGACGCGCAGGTCGAGGCGCTGGACGCGTTCGACATCCAGGGCATCGGCCACAACGTCGATTTCCTGTCCGCGCTGATGCAGCACCCGCGCTTCCGCTCGGGCGAGATCACGACGGGCTTCATCGCCGAGGAATACCCGGACGGCTTCACCGGCGCCCCGACCGACGAGACGCTGACCGCCGACCTGTCGGCCATCGCGGCCTTGATCGGGTCGGTGCATGAGCGGCGGGCGTCATTAATCGACGGGCAGCTGAACGGGCCGGTGCCGGTGCCGGAGGATCATGTTGTCCGGCTCGACGGTGGGGCTGAGCACCGCGTGCATTTCGAGCTGGACAAGGTGGTGGTGGATGGCGCCGAGCCGCAGGTGCTGGAGGCCGAGTATGAGCCCGGCCAACGGCTCGTCCGGGCGCGCGTCGGCTCGCGGCAGCGGACGGTGCTGGTGGCGAAGGACGGCCGCTCATGGAAGATGACCACGCGGGGCGCCACGCACCGGGTGACGGTGATGACCCCGCTGGTGGCCGAACTCGCGCGGCACATGATCGAGAAGGTCGCGCCCGACCTGTCCCGCTATCTCCTGGCACCGATGCCCGGTCTGCTGACCCGGCTGGACGTCAAGGCTGGCGACAAAGTCGAGGCCGGCCAGCCGATCGCGGTGGTCGAGGCGATGAAGATGGAGAACATCCTCCGCGCGGAGAAAAGCGCGACGGTGAAGGCGACCCCGGTAGGTGCGGGCGAGAGCCTCAGCGTCGATCAGGTGATCGTGGAGTTCGAGTGATCGCGCCAACCCGGCGGGAAGAAGACCTAGGTCCGTGTGGGACTCATGCCGTAGTGCCGCCGTCGACCGTTACGCAGGCGCCAGTGACGGAGCGGGCATCCGGATGGCAGAGGTAAAGGATTGCGTGGGCAACCTCGTCGGCGGTCACCAGCCGGCCGTTGGCGTTAAGCGCTGCCAGCGAGGCGCGCGCCTCTTCCGCGCTGCGCTTGGTCACGCGGGCAATGCGCGCGGCGCTGTCGTCCACCATGGGCGTATCGACGAAGGCAGGGCAGACGGCGTTCACCGTCAGTCTGGTCTTGGTATATTCGAGCGCCAGGCTCTTGGTCAGCCCGACGGCACCGTGCTTGGACGCGACATAGGGCGCGGCATAGGCGCCGCCGCGCAGGCCGGCGACGGAAGCGACGATCACCAGCCTTTTGTCCTCGCCCTCGAGCAGGTCGGGGAGGGCGAGCTGTGCCCCGTCGAACAAGGCGGTGAGATTGGTCGCGATGATCGCGTTCCACGTCTCACGGGGGGTGCGGAGAAAAGGGGCGCTGTCGCCGATCCCGGCGTTCAGGATGACGAGGTCGAGCGGGCCGTGCTGCGCGCGCGCGGCGGCGAAGCTCTGCTCAAGCACGACGCGGTCCGTGACGTCGCAGGGGAGCGCGAGTCCGCAGATCTCGTTTGCCACGCTCTCCAGCAGGTCGCCACGCCGGCCGAGCAGAGTCACGCGGGCGCCTTCGCGGGCCAGCGCCCGCGCCGCAGCGGCGCCGATGCCGGTGCCGCCGCCAGTGATCAGTGCGTGCTTGCCGCTTGCCCAGGCCATGTGGTTCCTCCTTGCGCGAAGCTTGGCCGACGGCATTCCGCGTGGCAAGGCGTCGCCTAGCCAGGAGACTTCCCGAATGAAGACCAGAGCCGCCGTTGCGTTCGAGGCCAAGCGTCCGCTGGAGATCGTGGAACTGAACCTTGAAGGTCCGCGGGCAGGCGAGGTGCTGGTGGAGATCAAGGCCACCGGCATCTGTCACACGGACGCCTACACGCTCGACGGGCTGGACAGCGAGGGCCTGTTCCCCGCGATCCTGGGCCATGAGGGCGCTGGGATCGTGCAGGAGGTCGGGGCGGGCGTGAACTCCGTCCAGCCCGGCGACCACGTTATCCCGCTCTACACCCCCGAATGCCGCCAGTGTAAGTCCTGCCTGAGCGGCAAGACCAACCTGTGCACGGCCATTCGCGCAACTCAGGCCAAAGGGGTGATGCCGGACGGCTCCAGCCGCTTCAGCTACCGTGGGCAGCCGATCTTCCACTACATGGGCTGTTCCACCTTTTCGAATTTCACGGTTCTGCCGGAGATCGCGGTGGCGAAGATCCGCAAGGACGCGCCGTTCCAGTCGAGTTGCTATATCGGTTGCGGAGTGACCACGGGGGTCGGCGCGGTGGTGAACACCGCCAAGGTCGAGCCCGGCGCCAATGTCGTGGTGTTCGGACTGGGCGGGATCGGCCTCAACGTCATTCAAGGCGCGAAGCTGGTCGGAGCGAACCGGATCGTCGGGGTGGACATCAACCCCGACCGGGAAGAATGGGGCCGGCGGTTCGGCATGACCGACTTTGTGGACGGGCGCGGGCTCGACCGGGAGGCCACCATCGCCGAGGTGCTACGGATCACGGACGGCGGGGCGGATTACAGCTTCGACTGCACCGGCAACACGGTGGTGATGCGCACCGCGCTCGAATGCTGCCACCGCGGCTGGGGCGAGAGCATCATCATCGGCGTGGCCGAGGCCGGCAAGGAGATCAGCACCCGCCCGTTCCAGCTGGTCACCGGCAGGGTGTGGAAGGGAACGGCGTTCGGCGGCGCGCGGGGGCGGACCGATGTGCCCAAGATCGTCGATTGGTACATGGACGGCAAGATCGCGATCGATCCGATGATTACCCACGTGCTAAGCCTGGATGAGATCAACCGGGGCTTCGACCTGATGCACGCGGGCGAGAGCATTCGTTCGGTGGTGGTTTATTGACAACGAGGGAGACGCGATTTGTACAGCCACATGATGGTCGGATCGAATGACATCCAGCGGTCCAAGATTTTCTATGACGCGATCTTTTCCGCTACCGGCGGCAAGCCGGGCCGGATCGATGACAAGGGCCGCATCATCTATATGAAGGACGGCAATATATTCCTGGTCACGCCGCCGATCGACGGCCAGGAGGCGACCCACGGCAATGGTTGCACGATCGGCTTCGCGGTGACTGGGCCGGAGCAGGCTCATGCCTGGCATGAGGCGGGGATCGCCGCCGGCGGAACTGCGATCGAGGACCCGCCGGGAGTTCGGAGCGGAGCGGGCATGGAGCTCTATCTCGCCTACCTGCGCGATCCCGATGGCAACAAGCTATGTGCGCTGCACCGGATGCCGGCCGAGGCCTGACAGGCTGACCCAAGCCGCTTGATCGTGGGAGCAAACTGCAGTGGAGATCAGGTCGGACGCAAAGAGCCATGGCGGGCGGCAGCTGATCTGTGCCCACCAGTCGATCGCTACTGGCACGGAAATGGTCTGCTCCCTGTTCCTGCCGCCGCAGGCGGAGGCCGGGCCGGTGCCGCTGGTGACTTACCTGTCGGGGCTGACCTGCACCCACGCCAATGTGACGGACAAAGGCGAGTACCGGGCCGCGTGTGCCCGGCATGGCTTGGCGTTCCTGGCGCCCGATACCAGCCCGCGCGGGCCGGGAGTCGCCGACGAGGAGGGTTGGGACATCGGCCTTGGCGCCGGCTTCTACGTCGATGCAACGGAGGCGCCCTGGTCGGAGCATTACCGCATGTGGAGCTACGTCACGGACGAACTGCCGGCTCTGGTTGCGGCCGAGTTTCCGCTCGACATGTCCCGGCAGGGCATCACGGGCCATAGCATGGGTGGGCACGGGGCGCTCACGGTCGCGCTCCGCTCGCCTCACAAGTTTCGCAGCGTGTCGGCCTTCGCGCCGATTGTCGCGCCATCGCAGGTGCCGTGGGGCGAGAAGGCGTTCAGCCGCTACCTCGGGCCGGACCGGACGGCCTGGCAGCGGCACGATGCAGTGGCGTTGATCGAGAGCGGGGCGCGCCTGCCGGACCTGCTGGTGGACGTGGGCGAGGCGGACCCGTTCCTGGAGCGAGAGCTGCTGCCCCAAATGCTAGAGACAGCTTGCTCAGCGGCGAGCCAGCCGCTCACTTTGCGACGCCAGACCGGCTACGATCATAGCTACTACTTCATCGCGACCTTCTTGGCGGATCATCTCGCCTGGCACGCCGAGCGGCTGGCCTAGTTCAAGCCGTCCAGTGGATGTCGATCGGCTGCTCGGCCTCGGCCAGCAGCCGGCCGATCGGCAGCTTGCTGCTCTGCCCATCGGCGATGGCACCCTCGAGCAGTTCCTTCCGCTCCTCCCCATCGGCGGTGATGAGGATGGTGCGGGCCGAGAGCAGCGCGGCCCGGGTCAGGGTGACCCGCGGCTCGCCATGGTTCGGGGTCAGACCAACGGCGCGCCGCGCCTTGGGAGCGTCGAGCGCATTCTGCAAGTCGCGGCTGTCGGCCAACCCGGCCACCTCGCCCGCAGGCCCGACCGTCAGCCAGACAAGGTCGGGCGGCCAGGGCAGCTCCTGCAGGCGCGCGTCGGCGGCGTTGCCGGCCATCGCCAGATCGCTGTTCGGAGTGCCGAACGGAACCACTCGCGCGCCGAGCGGCAGGAAGCGCTGCGCCAGCGCCCGCGCCCGGCTGGTGGGATTGTCCACGGCCACAGGCAGGTCGTCGGTGGCGATCACGGCGACCTTTTTCCACGGCAGCTTGGCCTTGGCCAGCTTGTCGAGCACTGCGGCCGGAGCATCGGTCGGCAAGGCAAGCAGCGCTGCATCGCGCGCGTCGATCGCGCTTTCGACGATGAAGCCGATGTCGCCGGCCACCGCCTCGGCAAACTCGTCGGTATCTCCATAGTCCCAAAACTCGGCTTCGATCATCGGTTCTCGTTCCTTTGGGTTGCGGCCGCCTGTTCCTTGTCGGGGCGCAAATGTAAATGCTTGGCCATCGTCCAAACCAGCACGGGCGGTGCGGGTTTCTTTACGCTTGCCGCTTACAAGCCGCACCCATGACCGACGGTTTCAAGCTTGCGACCCGCGCCGCGTTCCAGGCGATCATTGACCTCCATGACGAGCGGGTGTTCGCCTACGAGGCACTGATCCGCGGCGGCGACGGACAGGGCGCTGCCTATGTGCTCGGTCAGGTCAATGCGGAGCAGATGGGCAGCTTCGACCAGTCGTGCCGAGTGACGGCGATCCGCGATGCGGCGGCGGCGGGGATCGTCGGGACCGGAGCCAAGCTGTCGATCAACTTCGTGGCTGGCGCGGTGAGCTCGCCTCGGCTGGGGGCGCAACTGACGCTCGACACCGCCCGGGAGGTGGGCTTCCCCAGCAATCGCCTGATCTTCGAATATAGCGAGAATGAGCAGGTCGACGCCGAGCATATCCAGGGAATCGTCAGCGCCTATCGCGAGCTGGGTTTCACCACGGCGATCGACGACTTCGGCACCGGTCATGCGGGTTTGGCGCGCCTGTCGGTCGTGCATACCGACATGGTCAAGATCGACATGGATTTGATCCGCGGCATCGATCGCGACAACCGCAAGCGGGCGATCCTAGAAAGCATGGTGCAGCTCATGCGGCGGCTTGGCACCGAGGTGATCGTGGAGGGCGTCGAGACCGAAGAAGAGCTGGCGGTGCTGCGGCTGTTCGGCGTCCGCTATGTGCAAGGATATCTGTTCGGCAAGCCCACCCTGGGTGCGCTGCCGTCGTATCCGGACCGGCTGCGCCGCGCCGGAGTGGCCCATCGGCATCGGCCTGGGACCACGCGAGCGGCAATCTGAGCCTTCTTCATCGATACGCCGGTGGTGACCCCTACGGGATTCGAACCCGTATTTCAGCCGTGAAAGGGCCGCGTCCTAACCCTTAGACGAAGGGGCCGTGAGGCTGGCGGGCGATTAGGCGAACCGCTGGAAAGGGTCAAGCGACGGCGGCATCGTCCAGATGCATTTCCGCCTTGTCGCCGCCGTTCCAATCGTCGCGTTTGACCGAGCCAGCGAGCCATAGTCGGTGCTCCCCCGATGCGGCCAGGAGGGCTTGGCCGAGCGGCGTGTCGGCGGCGCGAAAGGCGATCCACTTGAAGCTTGCGCCGTCCTCTCCGCAGGCCAGCCCGCGAACATGGCCGTTGCCGACCACGCCCACCTTGAGCAGCCGGGCCGGACCGGAGGCGACGCGCGGACTGGGCCAGCCCGCGCCGTAGGGTCCGCCGGTGTCCAAGGCATCGCACAGGCCGGCGGACACGCCGCGCGGGGCGCAGATGGTGTCGATCAGCAGAGCACGCCCGGCGCGAGCTTGCTCGACGTCGCGAGCCAACCGGTCGTTCAGATACTCTCGAAGCGGCTCCACTCCGCCAGCCGCCACGGTGAGCCCAGCCGCCATGGCGTGACCGCCGCCGGCGAGCAACAGGCCGCTGTCCTTGGCCGCGAGCACCGCTGCGCCCAGATCGACGGCGCTGATCGAGCGCCCGGATCCCTTGCTGCTGCCATCCTCACCCAGCGCAACCACGATCGCCGGACGACCGAAGCGCTCCTTCAGCCGGCCGGCGACTATCCCGATCACGCCCGGATGCCAAAGCGGCGCGGAAGCGAGGATAACGGATGCGCCTGCCTGCTGCTCGGCCTGAGCCATCGCCTCATCCAGCACGACCTGCTCGATCGCCCGCCGCTCCTCGTTCAAGCGGTCGAGTTCGGCAGCAAGGGTGCGCGCCTCGTCCGGGCAAGCGGTGGTGAGCAGGCGGACGCCAAGGTCCGACCTACCGACCCGCCCGCCGGCATTGATCCGCGGGCCGAGCGCGAAGCCGAGATCGCGGCAGCTCGGCGCCTTGGTCAGGCGGGCGGCACCCGCCAATGCGGCCAGACCGATGTTCTGTGACCCGGCCATGACCTTGAGGCCTTGGGCGACAAAGGCGCGGTTGAGGCTGTGCAGCTTGGCGACATCGGCCACCGTGCCGAGCGCGACCAGATCGAGCAGGTCGAGCAGCCTTGGCTCCGGCGTGACGGCGAAGCGGCCGCGGCGGCGCAGTTCGCGGATCAGCGCGACGCCGAGCAGGAAGGCCATGCCGACCGCCGCGACATGGCCGTGAGCCGCGCCGAGCTGATCCTCGTCCAGCCGATTGGGGTTCACCAGTGCGTGACAGAGCGGCAGGGCCGATGCGCACTGGTGATGGTCGATGACCAACACGTCGAGCCCTGCCTGGTGAGCCGCTTCGAGAGCTTCGAAGGCTTGCGCGCCGCAATCTACGGTGACCACGAG
Organism: uncultured Sphingomonas sp.; assembly: GCA_902806295.1. Taxonomy (GTDB): domain Bacteria; phylum Pseudomonadota; class Alphaproteobacteria; order Sphingomonadales; family Sphingomonadaceae; genus Sphingomicrobium. The sequence goes on from CADCWB010000145.1 coordinate 24,057, forward strand.
CTGCGCCCCGCGCGCCTTGAGCGCCAGCAACGCGGCGGCATTGGGGCCGTAGCCCTCCGTCATGCGGTCGGGAATATAGGCGACTGGATCGACGCCGAGCCGCCGCAGCAGCAGCACGAGCAGGGCGGAACTGGTCGCCCCGTCGACGTCATAATCTCCAAAGATGGCGATCTGCTCTCCCCGCTCGACCGCATCCGCCAGCCGCGCGGCGGCCTTGTCCATGTCGCGGAAGGCGGATGGATCGGGCAGGAAATCGCGAATCGTCGGCTGACGATGACGGGCAAGGTCCGTCCGCTCGACGCCGCGTGCGAGCAGCAGCTCATCGACCAGCGCGTCGCCGGTCACCTCACCATCTTGCGGCCGGCGCCAGCGCCACGGCTGACCGCCGAGCGACGCCTCCACCCCCAATGCGAAACTCATAGATAGCGGGATAGCAGAGCGTCGCGGACTTGACTCGCCCTTTCTCGCGGGACCGCGGGGATGCTGTGCTGTGCAAATCCTCGTCCGCCAGCGACGCCGATGGTCAGGCGGGCGATGCCGAACCGCCGGCTGATGAAGCTCTCGGATAGCTCGACGCTCTGCACGCTGCGCAACGGCAGGAGGATGGTGCGGCGTCGCCACCATCCCGAGCGGACATTCAGGGCCTCGGCGTAAACGGTGAACGCCGTCCGTCGCCACGACAGCCAGCGCGCCACGACCGCCCAGGACAGGGCGGCGAGCAGTAGGGTCAAGGGAATGATTGTGGGTGCGAAGGCCAGGGCGGCATGGTCCCGAACGGCAGGGTCGAGCCGATCAGGCAAGATCGCCAGCAAGCCAAACAAGGCGCTCACCAGCAGGATCAGCGGAGCAAGGCCGAGCGCCAGCGACCAGACGTGGGCAGGCGACACGCGCTCCCACCCGGCCGAGGCCGGCGCGGGGGTCCAGCCCAGCTCGCTTAGTATCGCTTGGCTCTCGTCCTCGGTGGCAAGCGGGGCAACGACATGGTCGCCCTTACCGCCTTCGTCCTGTGCCAAGCTCTGCAGCTTCAGATCCAGCCAGCCGAACGCCGCCCGCACCGGTCCGGTCATCAGCAAAGCGGCCTGGGCGCGGCGCAGCGGCAAGCTGACGTCGGTGCGGGTGAGTAGCCCGCGGCGACGCCGAAGCGCACTGCCGCTGCGATCGAGGCGGAAGCCGTACTCGCGTAGCAACGTCCGAATAAGGCCGGTCGCGAAACCGGCGAGCGCGAGCAGCAGCACACCGGCGATGACCGCAGCGAGACGATGCTCGGCGGCGTAGTCGAGCAGCGGATTGCCGGTCAGTTGTCGTTCCCAGAACTCGCGCTCGAATGGGTCGAAGCCGATCAGGTCGCCCATCGTCTGGGTGGCGCCGAACAGGCCGGCGAAGATGGCGAGGCTGAAGTTGAATACGCCGGCGGTGAGGACCCGGCCCAGGTTCATGGCGAAGACCGGCGGACGTTCTTCAAGTGCCAGGCTCCGCTCCGAAGACGCTGGTGCCGCCTCGCGCCGAGCCCGCACATGATCGCGCAACGCCTGAGCGCGGTGGAGCGCGATGGCCGGCAGCACGCCTTCCTCCTGCCCTCCGGCCGAAGCGCCGCCGGTCTCGAACTTAACCTTGGCGAGGCCGAGCAGGCGAGCGAGGGGTCCTTGTTCGAGGTCGACATCCTGCACCCGGTCGAACGGGATCGACCGGTGCGTCCGGCTGATGATCCCGCTGTCAATGCGGATTTCATGCGCCCCGACACGATATTCGAACCGCCGCCAGTAGATGAAAAGGCTGACCAACAGACCGACCAGGAGCAGCCCCCCGAGCAGCAGCGCAGTCTCGAGCCGGCCAGTGGCGGCAAGGTAGCCGATGCCGGCATAGCCGCCCGCCACCCCGCGCAAGCTGCCGCCGAGCCCGGTCAAGAGGATCAGCGGGTGGAGCCGCTCCGGCGGGGCGAGGTCAGCGCTGTCGAGGGCGGCTTCGCTCATTCCAGGTCCGAGCGGATGTGCCCGCGGATCAGCTCCCGGATCTCGCCCGCTCGTTCCGGGGCGAGGCCGGGCAGAGTGACGATGCTGTTGTGCGTTCCGGCGGTGTGCACCACCAGGTTCGCCGTGCCGAACAGTTTGTCGAACGGGCCGCGGGTCACATCGATATGCTGGACGCGGACGAACGGTACGATCGTGTCGGTGTGGAACAGCCAGCCGCGCACCACCTGCAGCAAGGTCGGGTGCAGGCGGTAGCCGAGCCGCCGCCAGATGCGCGGCGGGGCGGTCACGATGACGAGCAAGGCGATCAGCGGCACGCCGACGCTGAGTGCTCCCTGCCAATCGCTGCCGTCCAGTAGCGCGCCGTCCAGCACCAGTCCACCGATGGCCAGCGGCAGCCAGCTCATCGCGGTGCGGGCGCGGATTACGTTGACGTAGCCGCGCTCGACGGAGAGCAGCGCCTGCTCATCGGCGAGATCGAGCGGCGCCGGCTCATGTGCTGTCATATGGACATACTACAGCAGCGGTGCCGCCATTCAAGCGAGCGTTAGCCGCCGCGGTGCTCACCATAGATGCGGCGCACGGTACCGGAGCTGGCGCGCATCACGATGCTCTCGGTGGTATGGTAATCCTGGTGGCGCTTGACGCCCTGGAGCAGCGAGCCGTCGGTCACTCCGGTCGCCGCGAAGATGCAGTCGCCCTTGGCCATCTCTTCCAGCGTGTAGATGCGGTCGAGATCCTCGATGCCCCAGCGAGCGGCGCGGGCGCGCTCATCGTCGTTGCGGAACACGAGCCGGCCCTGGATCTGCCCGCCGACGCAGCGTAGCGCCGCAGCCGCCAGCACGCCTTCCGGAGCGCCGCCCTGGCCCATGTAGACGTCGACGGTGGTGTCCGGATCGGTGACAGCGATCACTCCCGCGACGTCCCCGTCTGGAATCAGCACAATGCCGCAACCCAGGGCGCGGAGCTCGGCGATGATGGGAGCATGACGGGGGCGATCGAGCACGCAGGCGATGATCTCGTGGGGCTCGACGCCCTTCGCCGCCGCGATCGAGCGGATGTTGTCGGTCGGGGTCTTGGCAAGGTCGATCACGCCGTCCGGATAGCCGGGGCCGACCGCCAGCTTGTCCATGTAGACGTCCGGCGCGTTGAGCAGGCAACCCTGCTCGGCGATGGCCAGCACGGCAAGCGCGTTCGGCCCTGCCTTGGCAGTGATGGTGGTGCCTTCCAGAGGATCGAGGGCAATGTCGATCGCCGGCCCGCTCCCCTGGGCCGAGCCGACCTTTTCGCCGATGAACAGCATCGGCGCCTCGTCGCGCTCGCCCTCACCGATCACCACCGTGCCGTCCATCGGCAGCTCGTTCAAAGCGGCGCGCATCGCTTCCACCGCCGCATGATCCGCGGCCTTCTCATCGCCGCGCCCGACCAGGGTTGAGGCGGCGATCGCAGCGGCCTCCGTTACGCGGACCATTTCGAGGACGAGAACGCGGTCAAGGACGCTGCTGGGGCGGATCAACGGAAAACTCCTGTTATGTCGTGCAAAGTCGGCAAGCGCTTACGCGCAAGCGTTGGTTCCTGTCGAGCGAGCCGCGCGTTCACCCGCTCATGAGATATCGATTCACGATCATATTAGCTGCGGTCACCGTTGGTTGCGGCGCTTCGGACAAGATCGCCACCAACGCGGTCGCGCCTGATCTCAACACCATGGCCGAGGCTCCCGGCGATTGGTCGGGACTGACGCAAGCGGTAGGCCGAACGCCCGCCGAGAGCGGGCTGCTGCAGCGCAGCGACATCAGCGTCGATCTGAACTCGCTGTTGGGGCGGGAGGTCGAAGCCTTTCGGCTGGCGCTTGGAGACGCCACCCCGCTGACCCGCGAAGGGAGCCTGCTGGTCACGCTTGGACGCAGCGGCGATGCCTATCTGGTGATCGAGCCCGCGGACCATGCGCTGGTCGCAGGCTTGAAGCGGGACGGACGGTGGCAGCGCTTCGCGACGCCTGGCGCGAACGTGCCGGTGCCGCCCACGGTGCAGCGGCTGCTCGCCAGCTAGTCGCCGGTCGGCTCGTCTACTTCATGCTGCAGGATGGCCGGACGGATGCGAACGGAGCGGGCGCCCATCCGCGTCTCGATCAGGAAGATGGCGAAGCCGACCGCCAGGCTGACCATCGAGCCGATGAACAGGAGGGCGATGGCCGTGCCGACATGCGCCCCCGTAAGTCCGGCGCCGAACAGGAGTACCACGACGAGGCAGGTCAGCACCGCCGACAGCACCGACAGGAAGATGGCACGGCTGACCAGGGCCATGCGGCGGTCCAGGATGCGGATCTCCGCGATCAGCATATCATGCTCGTCGCCCCGACTGGCGAGCACTCGCGGCTCCAGCCCCCGCGCCCGGTCGACGATCCGGGCGAGCCGCGCGGCGCAGACGTTGAGAAACGCGCCGACCCCCGCCAGCAGGAACACCGGCGCGACCGCCAGCTGGATCGTCTGCGCGACCTGGAGCGGGGAATCAGTGGCCGGAAGCATGGCCGCCGTCCTTGCCCAGCAAGCCCGCGGGCGCAAGCTGGCGGCCCCCGCGTTATCCTTTTCTTAGGAGCTTGGCCGCAGGCTGCGCGGAGCTAGCTTGAAGGTGCCAATTGCAGGTGACCGACGCCGCCACTGCCACGACCTTTGTCCTGTCGGCCAAGCTGCCGTGGCTGGACGAAAGCGTCTCGCTGCCCAGCCGCGACGATCAGTTCGATCCCGCGCAACTGCGGGTCGGAAGCGCGGCTGTCGATACGGAAATCCGCGAGATCTCGCCACTGGGCGCCACCTTGCGCGGGGCCGTCGACGTCTGCCTCGGCGCGGGGCTGGCGATGGAACTCGGCAATGGCCAGCGGGTGGACGGAGTCGTCGCCTGGCGCGGCGAGCAGGACGTTGGGGTGCGCTTTACCCGGCCGATCGACGTAATGGCGCTGATCACCCGCCAGCTGGTCAGCCAACCGGTTGAGCGCCGGACCATGCCGCGGGTCGAGGTCCGCGCCAGTGCCTGGCTGCGCGACCGAGAGCGGTTCGTGCCTGTGGTCATTCGCAACATCTCGGCCGGCGGACTGCAGGCGGAAGGCGCCGAACTGCCGGGGGTCGGCGAGACGATCAACGTGTTCGCCGAGGGTCTCGGCATCCCGCCCGGCGAAGTGATCTGGAAACGCGGCCAGCTCGCGGGAGTCCGCTTCGCCCGCGAGCTCAGCTGGCAAGTGCTGCTACCGTGGATCAAGGAATTGCACCGGCCCAAACGGGGCTGATCAACCGGGAGCGATGTCGCGCGCTAGTCGGTATAGGCCGGCAGCGACCAACCGCGGCTGATCGCCAGCCCCCGCAAGCCGAATCCCGCAAGCGCGCCGATCAGCGCGGCGAGCGGGACTGCCACTCCGAGCAGGGCCAGGCCGACGAACAGCCCGGCGGCGAGGGCCGCGGCGGTGACGTAAAGCTCGGGGCGCATCAGGATCGACGGCTCGCCCGCCAGCACGTCGCGGATGATGCCGCCGGCGCAGGCGGTGAGCACGCCCATGGCGAAGGTCGGCACCGGCGCCACCCCGAATGCGGCAGCCTTCGCCGCGCCATAGGTGGAGTAGGCGCCAAGGCCCAGTGCATCGAACCACAGCAGGGCCTGCCCCGCGACATGACGGTTGGCCGCCCATACCAGCAGTGCGGCGCCGATACAGATCAGCAGCACCATGTTGCTATGTACCCAGAACACCGGCGCGCCGATCAGCAGGTCGCGGATGGTGCCGCCGCCGACGCCGGTGATCACCGCGAAGAAGATGAAAGTGACCAGCGTCTGCCGCTTCTCGGCCGCCAGCAGGGCACCCGAAATGGCAAACACGGCGATGCCGAACAGGTCGAGCAAGACCAACGTTTGCGGGATGCTGGGAGTAGGAAGGTCGGGGGTCACCGGCCGTCATTGCGAGGAGCGAAGCGACGAAGCAATCCAGTTCTCTGGCAGGATGCAGTAAGCAGGCACTGGACCGCTTCGCTCCGCTCCCAATGACGGCTATGGTGCTGTCATGACCCACACCACTGCCACTCCGCCCATTCCGACGCTTGAAGACTGGCAGCACTGGACGCTGGTGATGGGCCGCGCGCAGCAGATGCTGATGGAAACCTGGGCGGAGGGGCTGAAGTCGGGTGCCGCCGCCCCAAAGACCACGGCCGATCCGATGGGCTGGCTGACGGCTGGTGCGGCGGCATGGAGCAAGGGACTGGAGGCCTGGGGCCAGGCGCTGGCCGAGACGCAGCGCGCGACCGAGGTGAAGGACCGGCGCTTCGCTGCGCCCGAGTGGCGCGAGAACCCGGTGTTCGACACCATCCGGCAAAGCTACCTCGCCATATCCGACCAGCTGCTCAAGGGCGTGGACACCGTCGAGGGGCTCGACGAGCAGGCACGCCACCGCCTGCGCTTCGCGACCAAGGCGTTCGTGGATGCGATGAGCCCTTCCAACTTCGCGCTGACCAATCCGCAAGTGCTCAAGAAGACAGTCGAGACCCGAGGCGAGAACCTGCTGCAGGGCCTCAGGCATATGCTGGACGACATCAAGGCCGGGCAGATGACCCAGACGGCCAAGGGTGCGTTCGAGGTCGGGCGCAACCTTGCGACCACGCCCGGCAAGGTCGTTAAGCAGACGCCGCTTTACGAGCTGATCCAGTACACTCCGGTGACCGGCACGGTGCTGCAGACGCCGCTGATCATCTTCCCGCCGTGGATCAACCGCTTCTACATCCTCGACCTGACTCCGGAGAAGAGCTTTGTCCGCTGGTGCGTCGAGAACGGCATCAGCCTGTTCATGGTTAGCTGGAAGTCGGCGGACGACAGCTGCAAGGACGTCGGGCTCGACGATTATGTGGTGCGCGGGCAGATCGATGCGATCGATACCGTGCGCGAGCTCTTGGAGGTCGAGAGTGCGCATGTAATCGGCTACTGCGTCGCAGGAACCACGCTGGCGGCAACGCTGGCGTACCTGCAGGCCAAGGAGCAGGCGGAGAAGGTCAAGTCGGCCACCTTCTTCACCGCGCAGGTCGATTTCGAACATGCCGGCGACCTGAAGCTGTTCCTGGGTGACGACACCATGGGGCTGCTGGAGCAGCTGACGGCCGAGAGCGGTTATCTCGACGGGCGCTACATGGCCGCGACGTTCAACCTGCTGCGCGGCCGCGACCTGATCTGGAACTATGTCACCAACAATTATCTGTTGGGAGAGCAGCCCGCGCCGTTCGACCTGCTGCACTGGAATAGCGACGTCACCAACCTGCCATCAGCCTGGCACCGCAACTATCTGGAGACGCTCTACAAGGGCAACAAGCTGGCGCAGTGCGGTGGGATCAGCGTCGACGGAGTGCCGATCGATCTCAAGGCGGTGGGAACGCCTTGCTACGTCCAGGCCGGGCGGGAGGATCATATCGCGCCGCCCGAAAGCGTGTGGAAGATCATGGACCATTTCGCCGGGCCGAAGCGGTTCGTGCTGGCCGGCTCCGGCCATATCGCCGGGGTGGTGAACCCGCCGAGCGCGGGCAAGTACCAACATTGGGTCAACGACAGTGACGCCGGAACGCTGGAAGAGTTCGTCGCGGGTGCGACCGAGCACAAGGGCAGCTGGTGGCCCGATTGGCTCGGGTGGCTGAAGGCGCAAGACCCGGTTGAGGTGCCGGCCAAGGGAGCCCGAGTCCCTGGCGGGGGCAAGCTCAAGGCACTGGAAGATGCGCCCGGAAGTTATGTGAAGGCCAGATAGGTCTTCAGCTGCGCTGGTATTTCCAGTTGAGTGCCTTGCCGTCGCAAAGCTGGACGATTGCAGTGGCGATCCGCTTGGCACGGGTTTCATCGCGCTTGGCCGAATATATCCACTCAAGATACTCGCGCCGGCAGCTTGGGCTCGCGCTGTCGAGGTAGGTCGCGGCAGCCGGAGCGAGGGCGAGCGCTGCCGCGAAATCGGGAGGCATGACCGGTTCGGCTTTCGGCACCTGCTTGAGCTTGCGCGGTGCCGACGCGGAGCGCGCCAGCTCCGCGGCTTCGCGGATCAGGCGATCGAGTTCCTCGGCCGGCGGCAGGTCATTGAGCGAGCGGAGCTTGCCGAACTGACCCATACCGTCGACGCTTGCCTCGTCGGCCCGGAGCTCCTGTCCTCGCCAGAAGTTCAGCGCCGCGTGCGCCTTGAACGCGGCCATGATCAGCAGGATCTTGCCATCCAGCGTGAACGCCGGCGCTCCCCATTTCAATGTTTCCTCGACGCCGGGAACCACCGCATGAACTCGCTCTCGCACATGGGCAAGGATCGGCCGCGCGAACTCCGCCTTGCGGTTCAGGTAAGCGTCGATGCGCGGATCGCTGGCCACGGGTGTCACTCCTCAAAGGATTCCACCGCCGATGCTCAGCCGGAGGATGCCGAGCAGGATTACGAACAGGTTCAGGTTGCGGCCGGCGTGGCTGCCGCCGCCCATCTGACCGACGCCCGCCCCGATCACGGCGAGTGGGATGATCAGCCAGTTGGCCCAGCCGAGCAGCGGCAGGAACGCAACGGCGGCGAGCACCAGCGAAATCGCGCCGATCACCAGGGAAACGAGGTTCAGCATGGAACTCTCCTATTCGGGCAGCGGGGCCGAGATGCGGGCGCTGCGCCAGGCTGAGATGAGGTAGAGCGCAGCCGCTGTCCAGATGGCGCCGAACGCGATCGCGTGCGCGCCGGTGAAGGGCTCTCCGTACAGAAAGACCGCACAAAGGAATTGCAGGGTCGGGGCGACGAACTGCAGGATGCCCAAGGTCGAGTAGCGCAAGCGGCGGGCGGCGGCGGTGAAGAACAGCAGCGGGATGGTCGACGCGACCCCCGTGCCCACCAGCAATGCCGTCACCGCCGGGCTGCTTCCCATCGTCGCAGCCTTGTCACCGCCCGCGAAGAGCAGCCATAGCACCGCCACGGGAAACAGCAGCGCGGTCTCGATGGTCAGCCCGGCGACCGACTCGACCTTGGCCATCTTTCGCAGCAAGCCGTACAGCGCGAAGCTGACGCACAGTGTTAGGCTGATCCACAGGTGCGACAGGGCACCGACGGCGAGCACGGATACGCCAACGCCCGCGATGGCGACCGCCAACCACTGCAGCCGCGAGAGCGCTTCCTTCAAGACGAAGCGGCCGAGCAGGATGTTCGCCAGCGGATTGAGATAATAGCCAAGGCTACCGGCAAGGATATGGCCGCTGTTCACGGCGTAAACATAGATGATCCAGTTGGTGGCGATCAGCAGTGAGGTGAGCAGGAGCAGGCGCACGGTGCCCGGGTGGCGCATCGCTTCCCGCGCTTGGCCAGCGGCGCGGGTGAGCACGATCAAGAGACCGAGAAACAGCAGCGACCATAGGACCCGATGGGCGACGATGTTGGGGGAGGGCACGTCCGCCAGCAGCTTGAAGTAGATCGGCAGCAAGCCCCATAGGCCATACGCGCCGATGCCGAACGCCAGCCCGGCGCGGGTCCGCGCGCTACTTTCATCCCTGTCCACCATTCGCCGCCGCTTAGAGCGCGTCCAGCGCGCTGGAAAGGAGTTGTTAACCTTTATGAAGGTTCAACAGGGTGTGCGGCGCTGCTAGCGTGAACGCGAACGAGAGGCTGATCGTGAGAAACTTCCGTGCTCTGCTACCAATGGCGGCGCTGCCGGCGCTGGTCGGCGCTTGTGCCGTCACACCCGCGGCTGTGCCGGTGCGGTCAGTGGTCGTGCAGCAGGAGCCGAAGAGTCCAGCCGACGCATGGCAGGGGATTGCCAATACGGAGGACGTCACGCGCATCAAAGGCCTGCGCGGCGCGTGGGAGGCTGCCCTGGCCGAAGCGCGGGCCTCGAACCGGCGCGAGGTGGCAGCCGAGGGCGACCTGCTGAAGGGCAATGCGGCGCTGGCACGGCCGGCGCCAACCCCCGGCAGCTATCAGTGCCGCATGGTCCGATTGGGTAGGGCCGAGGCCAAGGCGCGCGCGTTCGAGCGTTTCCAGCCGTTCTTCTGCTATGTCGAGGTCGAGGGCGAGCTGCTGACCATCGTCAAGCAGACCGGCAGCCAACGACCCGCCGGCCGGTTGTGGGAGGACGACGATCCGCAGCGGCTGATCTTTCTCGGCAGCCTGGCACTAGGCGCTGAGGACCAGCCCAAGGCTTATGGCGAGGACCCGCAGCGGGATATGGCCGGCGTGGTGGAGCGGATCGGACCGTTCCGCTGGCGGCTGGTGATCCCCTGGCCGCGCGGCACTGCCAAGCTGGACGTGTTCGAACTGACACCGGTGGCGGAGCAGCCCGAGGCCTCGTGAGCCTCGCCGATCCCGAGGAGGTGCGAGCGCATCTGATCGCCGCTGCCACGGCAGGGCATCCGGTGACCTATGCCGAGCTGCTGGAGCGGCTCGGATACAGCTTCTCGCGGCCCAAGATGCGCGCCTTGTGCAAGGTGCTCGCCGCGGTTGACGATGCGGCCGACGCTTCCGGGGAGCCGGAAGTGGCCGTGCTGGTAGTCCGCCAGTCGGACGGCTTGCCCGGCCAAGGCTGGTGGGTCGGCAGCTGGGAGAAGCATCGGTTCACCGGGGAATGGACCGGTCCCGCAGCACGTCGGCTGATCGACAAACTGCAAGGTGACGCTTTCCGCTATTGGCAGGGCGGGCAGCCGGAGTAAGCTCCCTCCGATAAAGGGAGATATCATGAAGCCTGTTGCCTTGCTCGCGGCGGTCGCCGCTGCCGCCCTTGCCATGCCTGCCGATGCGCAGATCACCCCCGCGCCCAGCAGGACGCAAACCGAGCCGGTCACCGTTATCCATGCCGGAACTTTGATCGCCGTGCCGGGGGAAGCACCGCGCCGCAATGCCAGCGTGGTCGTTCAGGGCCGCCGGATCCTGGAAGTGCGTGACGGCTTCGTCGACGTGGCGGGGGCACGGGTCGTGGATCTGCGAAGCGGAACGGTGATGCCGGGCTTCATCGACATGCATGTGCACCTGACCGGCCTCGACGACCGGCTGCAGGCGCGGCTGCTGGAAACCAGCCGCAACACGGAGGACGAGGCCTACACGGCGATGAGCAATGCTCGCAAGACGCTGATGGCCGGCTTTACTACTGTCCGCGATCTGGGCGGGGATGCGCCGGCGGTGCGAGCCTTGCGGGACGCCATCAACGCGGGCCAGTTCGGCGGCCCATCGGTGGTCATGGCGGCACGGATGGTGTCCGTATCCGGCGGGCACGGCGACGGGCGCAACGGCTCCAATCGAGACATGGCGGAGATCGCTCATCGCGACGGCGGCAACCTGTGCAACGGCCCTGAGGATTGCCGGCGGGCGACGCGCGAGCAGATCGGAGCGGGCGCCGAGGTGATCAAATTCGCGGCGACCGGCGGTGTGCTCAGCAACGTCGCGGGAGGTCTCGCGCAACAGATGATGGAGGACGAGATGCGGTCGGTGGTTACCACCGCGCAAATGTTCGGGCGCAAAGTGGCGGCCCACGCGCATGGCGTCGACGGCATCAATGCCGCATTGAGAGCCGGGGTGGACTCGATCGAGCACGGGACCTTCACCGACGACCAGACCTTCCGCCTGTATCGCCAGACTGGCGCTTATTATGTGCCGACGCTGCTAGCACCGGCGGCGGCCTACCGAGATGGGGAACGGGGAGCGCTGACCGCTGCCCAGTTCGAAAAGGCGGGCGCGGCGCGCGGGAATGCGGAAAAGACCTTTGCCCGGGCGATACGCGAAGGGGTGAAGATCGCCTTCGGCACGGACTCGGCGGTCAGCCCGCACGGCCAGAATGCGCAGGAGTTCGCGCTGATGGTCAGGAACGGCATGCAACCGATGGCCGCGATCAAGGCGGCAACGGTGAATGCCGCGGACCTGCTCGGCCGGTCGGGCCAGGTCGGGACTATCGAGGCTGGCAAGGACGCCGACATCGTCGCGGTCGAGGGCGATCCGCTCGGCAACATCCGCCTGCTGGAGAATGTCGGCTTCGTGATGAAGTGGGGCCGGGTGTTCAAGCTCGGTGGGCAGCGGCAGGTGACGGACGTCGACTAGCCTGCGGAGCGCCGCTCGATCGTCGCCCCCACCGCGCTAAGCTTTTCTTCAAGCCGCTCATAGCCGCGGTCGAGGTGATAGACGCGCAACACTTCGGTTTCGCCTTCTGCGGCAAGGCCGGCCAGCACCAGGCTCATGGAAGCGCGCAGATCGGTGGCCATCACCGCCGCCCCGGTGAGCTTGGACACACCATGAACGATGGCCGAGCGCCCGCGCACGTCGATGTTCGCGCCCATCCGGCGCAACTCCGGCACGTGCATGTAGCGATTCTCGAAGATGGTCTCTTCGAGGAAGCTTTCACCATTGGCCATGCACAGCATCGCCATGAATTGTGCCTGCATGTCGGTGGCGAAGGCGGGGAACGGCGCGGTGGAGAGCGCAAGCGGCTTCATCTTGCCGTCGGCGGTGACTTTGATGCCCTTGTCGTGCAGTTCGACGATCAGGCCGCAATGGGCCAGGGCACTGGTCGTCGCCAGCATGTCCTCCGCCCGCGCGCCGACCAGATCGATCGAGCCGCCCGTGATTCCGGCCGCGCAGGCGTAGCTGCCAGCCTCGATCCGGTCGGGCATGACGGCGTAGGTGCAGCCGTGCAGGCCTTCGACGCCATCGATGATCAGATGCGAGGAGCCGATACCGTCGATCTTGCCGCCCATGGCGACGAGCAGGTTGCAAAGGTCGACGATCTCGGGCTCGCGCGCGGCATTGAACAATTGGCTGCGACCTGTTGCGAGCACCGCGGCCATCAGTGCATTTTCCGTCGCACCGACGGACACGACCGGAAAGCTGTAGTCGCCACCCGAGATGCGACCGTTAGGCGCGGAGGCACGGACATAGCCCGCCGCGAGCTCGATCTCGGCCCCCATCGCCTCGAGCGCACGAAGGTGGAGGTCGATCGGCCGGTCGCCGATGGCACAGCCGCCAGGCAGGGAGACGGTCGCCTCGCCAGCCCGCGCCAGCATCGGTCCGAGCACCAGGATCGAGGCCCGCATCCGCCGAACCATGTCGTAGGGGGCGGTGGTGGATGTGATCTCGCGCGCTTGCAGGGTCATGCGGCGGCCGAACTCGCCGGGACGCATGGCATCGACCTTGGTCGACACGCCCAGCATGTTCATCAGGTGACCGAAGCTGTCGACGTCCGCCAGGCGTGGCAGGTTGGAGAGGGTAAGCCTGTCCTCCGTCAGCAGCGCGCAAGGCAGTAGTGTTAGGGCCGCGTTCTTGGCCCCGGAGATGGGGATGACGCCTTCGAGCCGCTGGCCGCCCTGGATGTGTATCGAGTCCATCGGGGGCGTTTAGAGGGTCGTCGCAGGGGTGCAATCCCCTGGCGGGTCAGGCCTTCTCAAGCGTGCATTGAAGGGGGTGCTGGTTCTCGCGTGCGAAGTCGGTGACCTGGCTGACCTTGGTCTCCGCGACTTCATAGGTGAAGACGCCACAAACGCCGACACCCTTCTGATGCACTTGGAGCATGACTCGCGTCGCATCCTCGATGCTCATCGAGAAGAAGCGCTGAAGGCACAGAACGACAAATTCCATGGGAGTATAATCGTCATTCAGCATCAGCACTTTGTAGTTGCTGGGCTTGCGCGTGCGTGGCCGCGTGCGGGTAACGACCCCACGCTCGATCTCCTCGATGCCATCGCCCTTGCCTGGCGAATCGTCTTCGGGCCCCATGTCTATCCGCTCAATCATCGTTCGCCCCGATATGGCATGCCGCTAGCGCTTGCCAAGGCAGGTCGCTCCGCTTGCGTGCCGCGCAGATGCAAAAAGACGGCCGCCTTCGCAAAGGAAGGCGGCCGTCCCGTAGCCTGACAGAAGGAGGAGAGGTCAGGCAGAAAGCTCGTTCAGCTTCTCGGCGTTGAGCGCAGCGCGGGTCGAGAGCGGCTGGAAAGCCTCCCCGGCCAGCTTGACCATCGATTCGGCGAGGCGGCTGCTCTCGGCGATCATGCGGTCGAACTGAGTGCGGGCAATCTCGCCCTGCAGCTGAAAGAACTCGGTCGGCGAACCGGCTTCGGTCAGCGTCTTGGCCTGAGCGGCAACCTGCTCCAGGTTTTCGCGGGTGCGAGCCAGAGCGTCCTGACCCAGGGTCTGGGCACCGGCAGCGGCGATCTTCGAGGTCTCCACCAGCGCCTCGACGTTGGCACGGGTCAGCTCGACCACATCACCAGCAACCTTCTGGCTCTTCTCGACCAGCTGCTGGCCGCGCTCGCCGGCGTCGGCGAACAGGCTCTGAAACTTGTCGGCGCCCGGCAGGGCCGAGGTGTTGGCGAAGCTGTTCATCCAGTTGGTTGCATCGAAATTCATGGGCTTGTCCTTGGCTGGGGCCGGGGAAGCGGCCGGTTGGGTCTTCGGAGCCGAGTTGACGGCCTTGCGGGCGCGCGGCTTGCGCTCGGTCTTGACGCGGCGGGCGTTGACCTGCTTCACGGCCGCGACCACTTCGGGCTGCATCTCCGCTTCGGTATGCGGGGCGTGCGCTTCGGCGGTGTTGATCTGGTCGTCCATCGGTCTGCCTGTTTTGTTATGCTGCACTGCACAATATAGTGCGGTGCACAAGATTTCAAGTCCTATCTCGCGGGTGCAGCATTGACGTGCGGAGCGCGGCTGCGGCAAGAGCGCGCATGGACCAGTCACTCCGCACCCGTCGCGGTCTCCTGATCGTTCTCTCCTCGCCATCCGGTGCCGGCAAATCGACCATCTCCCGCATGCTGCTGGAGGCGGACCGGGAGGTCACCATCTCGGTGTCGGCAACCACCCGACCAATGCGCCCGGGCGAAGTGGACGACCGTGATTATCATTTCGTGGAAGAGCAGGAGTTTGATCGGCTGATCGCCGAAGGCGAGTTCGTCGAGTGGGCACCGGTGTTCGACTATCGTTACGGGACTCCCAAGGCGCCGGTAAAGGCTGCGCTCAAGGCCGGCAGCGACATCCTGTTCGACATCGACTGGCAGGGGACGCAGCAGCTGCATGCCGCGATGGGCGAAGATCTGGTGCGGATTTTTATCCTGCCGCCGTCGATCGGCGAGCTGGAGCGGCGTCTCCGAGGTCGCGGCACCGACAGCGAGGATGTGATCCACAGCCGGATGCAGCGCGCCGCCAGCGAGATCAGCCATTGGGCCGAATATGATTACGTGCTCATCAACAAGGATACGGCCGAGTGCCTCGCCCAGGTGCAGGCGATTGTCGCGGCCGAGCGGCTGAAGCGACAGCGTCAATTGGGACTGGTGCCATTCGTGCGCGACTTGGTGTCGGGACGCTAGCTCAGCAAAACGAGGAAGCGCGCTGCGGCCATGAAGTCGGCACGGCGGTTCTCGAGGGCTAGCTCGGCCTCCGCATCGCTGCCCCACTTCTCGAGCTGCCAAGTGTCGTCCACGGTGAGCGCGGTCCAGCCGTCTATCGGTGACAACTCGCCCCCAAGCACCGCGAGCGCCGCGACCAGCGAGCCGCCGATGGTGACCAGCGGCGACAGGGCCGCGAGGCGAAACGGGTCAAGGGTGGTAACTGCATGACTGAGTTGCGCCACGGTTGCGGGCGGCTGGGGCACGAAAGTGATCCCGCTGGTTACTGTGAAATCGATGTCGTAGCGTCGCCGGGCCCACTGCAGCAGCGGATCCCAGGCGGCGGCCTGACGATCGATCAGCGGCTGTGGTGAGTCGGCGCGGTAGGTGAGGAGGTCGCCTTCTGCGTAGCGGGCGAGGGTGGCGGCAAACGCCTCGGGGTTGGGCTGGACGCGATCGATCGCCGCGTTGGCGAGGCCCGTCAGCGGCATGGCGCGGGGGTCGATCGTCTCGCCGACCAATTGCCATTCCTCGGCGATGGCTCGGGCCAATGGCTCGCTTGCCACTTGCAGCAGGGAACGGGCGGGCGTCCGCACCGGACGGCCGTCGAGGGCGACGCCCCAATAGGTGCCATCGGAGGTCGCCTCCGCAGTCGTCCAGAAACGCTTCATCGGACGGCTAAACGCGGGTGATGCGCTTAAGGATCTTGGGCGCCAGCACCGCTTCGGCCAGCCCCGCGAAAGCGATCGGAATGCCGAGGATCGGCAGCCCGCCTGGACGGATCGGATCGCCGAAGCCGATCCACAGACCCAGGAAGAAGAGTGCCAGGCCGCTTAGCCGAAGCGCCATGAAGATGTGAAAGCGCTTCTTGTCTGCGGCTTCATTCATCGACTCGCTCCCCAATCAACGACGTGGCGAGCGCCAGCACCTCATTCGGGGCGCGGGCGAGGACGTCGGCGCCGCCCAGCTTGAGCTCGGCGCCATCATGGTAGCCCCACAGGGCTCCGATGGCCTTCGCGCCCGCGTTCTTGGCCATACCCATGTCCCACCCGGTATCGCCGATCACCACGGTTTGCGCGGCCTCGGCCCCGGCCTCCTGCATCGCGGCCAAGGCCATCGCCGGGTGCGGCTTGGACGGATGCCGGTCGGCGGTCTGGAGCGAGACGAAGCGACCATGAAGCTCATGCCCGGTGAGGCAATGATGCAAGCCACGGTCCGACTTGCCGGTGGCGACCGCCAGCAACCAGCCGTCGGCTTCGAACGCATCAAGCAATGGCAGGATGCCGTCGAATAAGGGTTCCTCCACCTGTCCCCGCGCGCGCAATCCAATGAAGACATCGCGGTAGGTGGCGGCCAGTGCGGCATGTTCCGCGGCACCGGCCTCAGGAGCAAGAAACGCCATCGCCTCGTTAAGGCTGAGGCCAACGACGCGCTTGGCTTCCGGTTGGGGCGGCACCGCGCGATCATGCCGCGCGAACGCCTCGCTCAAGGCGAAATGGATCGTGTGGCCGCTGTCGACCAGCGTGCCGTCGCAGTCGAAGACGGCCAGGCGGGTCAACGGCGCCGGCCCTGCGGCTTGGTCGGCTTACCGTCGCCGCCGCGGGAGCGCCGCTCGCCCTTGCGAGCCTTGCGGGCCGTCTTGGCCGCGGCTGCGGCGCGCCGGGCGCGGATCTCGGGCAGCTTGGCCGGGTCCGGATTGTCGAGCGGCATATTGTCGCCGGCCATCGGCTCGAACCCCAGAGTATTGAGGCTTTCAGCAACGTGCGATGGCAGCTCGGCGGTCACGTCGATGACCTGCTTGTTGGGAGCGTCGATCCGGAGCCGCCGGGCATGAAGGTGCATCTTGCGACTGATCCCGCCGGTCAGGAACGCCTCCGCCCCGCCGTACTTCGCATCGCCGACGATCGGGTGGCCGAGCGCCGCCATGTGCGCGCGCAGCTGGTGCGTGCGGCCGGTAAGCGGCTGAAGCTCCATCCAGGCTGCGCGGTTGCCGGCGTGATCGACCATTCGCCAGCGAGTGCGGGCGGGCTGGCCCTCCTCCTCGTCGACATGCATCTTCTCGCCCCCCGTCCCCGGCTGCTTGGCTAGCGGCAGGTCGATCAGGCCCTCCTCGAGCGAGGGCACTCCGACGACCAGCGCCCAGTAGACCTTGCGCGCCGTGCGGCCGGAAAAGCTCTTGGAAAAATAGGCGGCCGCGCGGGCGGAGCGGGCGACCAGCAGTACCCCGCTGGTATCCTTGTCGAGGCGATGAACCAGCTTGGGCCGATTGCCCTCCTGGTCGGCGAGACCATCGAGCAGGCGGTCGAGGTGCTGGTTGGTCTTGGTCCCGCCCTGCGTCGCCAACCCCGGCGGCTTGTTGAGCACGAAGGCGTCGGGGGTGGTCGCGATTACCATCTCCTGCACATAGGACTGCTCATCGGGCGTGAGCGGGACAATGTGCTTCTGCGGACGCGCTGTCTGGACTGGAGCGGCTTCGGCCGGCGGTACGCGCAGGGTCTGGCCGGTCTCGATCCGGTCCCCCGGAGTGGCACGCTTGCCGTCGATCCGCAGTTGGCCGATGCGAGCCCAGCGGGACACGATGTTGAAGCTGGTATCCGGCAGGTGCCGCTTGAACCAGCGGTCGAGTCGAATGCCGTCGTCGTCCTCGGAAACAGTGAAGGTGCGCTCGTCGCTGGTCATGCGCGCGCCCTAGCCGCTGGGAAGAAGCTTCGCAAAGCGCATGGACGTCCGTTCGTAGCCGAGTCGGCGGTAGAAGGCGTGCGCCCCGCTCAAGCGATCGTTGCTCGTGACCTCGATCAGCCCGCAGCCGCCCGCGGCGAGCCGGCGCTCGGCTTCCTCGACCAGCTGTCGGCCGAGGCCCTGCCGCTGCGCCAGCTCCGCCACGATCAGTACGGTGATCCGACCGACTGGTGAGGGCCGGTGAGGAGGAAGCGACTTGGCGCTTCCGCAGACGGCGAGCACCTCCGGCCCGCGGGCGATCACCAGTACCGGCAGACCTTCGTCCGCCAGCATCTCAAGGTTGCGAGCGACGTCGGCTGGATCAATCTTGTGGCCCAGCATTGCAAACAGAGCGGCAAGCTGCGCAGCATCGGCGCGCACGGCCTCACGCAACTCCGGCTGTGGCTCAGGTTCAGGTGCTAGGTCAGCAGGGGAGGCGGTCACCGCGGCACGTTTGCGCTTCGGCCGGGACTCGCCGACGCTCTTCAGCGATGCCTTCCAATCACCTGTCTCGGCACCCCGAAGGTGATCCGCGATAGCCTCGGCATCGGCGGTGGGCGTCTTGCCGACGATGCCGAACACGGGTTGTCCAGCGCTGTCGGCCAACCCGAAAAGGCCGAAGCCCGGCTTGCCCGGCGTGCGCACGCGCGAGCGGACGAGCTTCAGGCCGCGATTGCGCGCCATATCCGCCAAATCATCGGCCGCCAGGCTCATAACGCATCGATGACGTGCAGAACGAGGCCGACCAGCCCGCCGACGATCGTGCCATTGATCCGGATATATTGCAGGTCTCGGCCGACGGCAGCCTCCAGCCGGTTGGTGATGGTTCGGGCGTCCCAGCTGCGCACCGTGTCGCTGACCAGCTTGACGATGGAGCCACCATAGCTCGCCGCCATGCCGGCAACCGCGCGCCGGGCGAACTGGTTGACGGCGGCGCGAATCCGCTCGTCGCGTTCGAGCGTGGCGCCCATCGACTGGAGCACTTCGCCGAGCTTGCCGGCCATCACCGCATCCGGATTACGGGCCGCGGCGATCACCGCGGCGCGGCCCTTCTGCCAGAGCGTATCCAGCCACTGCGCAACCGAGGTGTTGGACAGCAGGTCGTCCTTCCATCCTTCCACCCGGGCGCGGGTCTCGGCGTTGTGCTGAAGGTCGTGACCGAGCTCCACCAGCGCCACCTCCATCTTCAGCCGAACCGGGTGAACGGGGTCGGTGCTCATCTCCAGCGTCAGCTTGCGGAGCCCATCGATGATCGAGTCGGCAAGTTTCTCGTCGAGGCTGGCGAGGCGCAGGATCCAACTGGCGCGGCGCCGCACCATGTCGCGGATCAGGCTTTCGTTGGCGTCCAGCGCGCGGGCGAGGGCGCGGATCGCCGCCTCCAACATCGGCACGTGACGATCTTCGGCGACGGCCGAAGCCAAGGCCTTGCCGAGCACCGGGGCGACTTCGGCAGCCCGGAGGCGCGAGGAAATGGCGGTCTTGACGATGCCGCCCAACCGCTCGTCATCCAGCGCCTCGAAGATGTCGCCGATCAATCTGCTGGCGCCCTGGCGAATGCGGGAGCGGGTGTCGGCCCCGCCGGCGGGCACCTGCAGGAAGCGGCCGGCCGCGCCGGCGACGTCCATGCTCCGCATCCGCCGAGCCACGACGGGTGCAACCAGGAAATTGTCTCTCAGGAACTGGGCCAGCGTTTCGCCAATCCGGTCCTTGTTCCTGGGGATGATGGCCGTGTGGGGGATCGGCAGGCCGAGCGGATGACGAAACAGGGCCGTGACCGCGAACCAATCGGCCAAGCCGCCGACCATGGCCGCTTCGGCGAACGCCTTGACGTAGGCCAGCCCCGGGTAGGTCGGCTCCAGCGCACGGGCGGTGAAGAAAATGGCCGCCATCACCACCAGCAAGCCGGTCGCCACCAACTTCATCCCGGCAGCGCCGGGCTGCACGGGATTGAAGCGGGTCAGGGGACCTCGGGCAGGTGAGGGGGCGCGGTTCATCGTCTGATCAATAGACGAGCCGCGCCGCAGGTTCACTCCGCCGGTTGAGGAACAGGCTCCGGCGGCCGGTTGCCGGTCGGCAATTCATGCGCACTGTTGCCGATGAAACGCTTGAACACGCGCCCAATGCGGGTCTCGAGACTGATGGCGAGGGAGTAATAGGCCGGCACCAGCACCAGGGTGAGCGCGGTCGAGAAGATCGGGCCGCCGATCACCACCACACCCATGGGCGCGCGCCAGCTGGCATCACCCTCGACCGAAGTGGCTATGGGGATCATGCCGGCGACCATCGCGACCGTGGTCATCACGATCGGCTGGGCGCGCTTGTGCCCGGCTTCTACGATCGCCTCGTCCTTCGGCATGCCGTGGTCCATCATCTCCACCGCGAAATCGACCAGCAGGATGGAGTTCTTGGCGACGATGCCGAACAGCATCAGGATGCCGATCAGCACTGGTAGCGAGACCGGATTGCCGGTCACCACTAGCGCTACGGCGGCACCGAGCGGTGCCAGGAGCAGCGAGCCCATGTTCACGAACGGTGCGAGGAAACGGCGGTAGAGCAGCACCAGCACCGCAAACACGAGCAAGACACCCGAGGCGAGCGCGACCGCGAAGTAGAACATCAGCTCCGCCTGCCACTTCTGATCGCCCAACTGCAGTTGCTGGACACCGTCGGGCATGTTCTTGACCGACGGCAAGGCGTTTATCTTCGGCCACACGTCGCCGCTCACCAGGCCGGGCGCCAGGTCGGCACCGACCGCCAGACGGCGTACCTGATCGGTCCGGCTGACGGAGGTCGGACCGGAGCCGAAGCCGATTTCAGCCACCGATTTCAGCGGAACGGATCCGCCGCTGCCGGTCGGCACCGGCAGGTTTTCCAGCACCGACAAGTCGCGCCGCTGATTCTCGGAGATCGAGACGCGGATTGGGACTTGTCGATCGGCCAGGCTGAATTTGGCGCTGTTCTGGGCGATGTCGCCTAGGGTAGCGATGCGGATCGTCTGGCTGAGCGCGGTCGTTGTGACCCCAAGGTCGGCCGCCACGTCGAAGCGCGGCTTGATCACGATTTCGGGCCGGCTCAGGTCGCCAAGGGCGCGCGGGGCGCGGAGCTCCCGCATTCCCTCCATCTCCTTGACGATTTTGTTGGCGGTTGCGCTTAGCAGTTCGGGGTTGTCGCTGCCGAGGAACAACATGATGTCGCGGCCGCCACCGCCGCCGCCATCCGGACCGCCTCCACTCTGGCTCTGGAAGTTGACTCGCGCGTCAGCGATCTCAGCCATCTTCGGGGCCAAGCTGCGCTCGAACTCGGTCGAGGTGACTTCGCGATCCTTCTTGAGGACGATGTTGACGAAGCCGGACCCGGTGAAGATGCGCTCGAACGTACGTTCGACGTTCGGGTTTTGCTGCACGATCTCGGCCACCCGGTCGACGACGTCCTCCGTCTGCGCCAGCGTAGTCCCAGGCGGCATGCCGATTCGGACGCGGCTATAATCCACGTTCACCGTCGGCTGGAATGTGAAGGACAGGGTGGAGAACAGCAGACCGGTCAGGACCAGCGAGCCCAATCCGACGCCGACCATATAGAGCCGGTGGTCCCAAATCAGCGATTTCAGTTTGTTGAAGAACCCGGGCCGCCGGGCGCGGTATGCTCGGGCCTTGCTGTCGTCGATGCTCCAGCGCAGAGCGCTGAGGTAGCCCTGCATATACTTGCCCGAAGCGTGGGAAGCCTCACCATGCGACTTGAGGAAATAGGCTGCGATCAGTGGCGTGATCATTCGAGCCACGAGCAAGCTCATCAGCACCGCGATAACTACCGTATAGCCGAAGCTCTTGAAGAACTGGCCGGAGATGCCGGGCATCAGCGCGACTGGCAGGAAGACCGCGACAATGGCCATGGTGGTGGCAAGCACGGCCAGGCCGATCTCGTCCGCGGCATCGATCGAGGCTTGGTAGGCCGATTTCCCCATGCGCATGTGGCGGACGATGTTCTCGATCTCGACGATCGCGTCGTCGACCAGGACACCGGCGACCAGGCTGAGCGCCAGCAGCGACAGTCCGTTCAGGGTGATCCCCATCATGCCCATGAACCAGAAGGCCGGGATCGCTGACAGGGGAATGGCGAGGGCGGAGATCAGGGTCGCGCGGATGTCGCGCAGGAACAGCAGCACCACCAGCACCGCCAGGATGGCGCCTTCAACAAGGCCCTTCATCGCGGAGCTGTACTGATCCTTGGTATATTGGACCTGGTTGACGATCTCGACGAACTTGATGCGCGGATCGTCCTTTTCGATCTTGCGCAGCTCGGCCCAGGCGTCGTCGTAGGCGGTGACCTCCGACGAGCCCTTGGAACGTTGGACGTTGAAGCTGATCACCTGCCGGCCGTCCAGCTTGGCGAGCGTACGCTGTTCGGAATAGGCGTCCTTGACCTCACCCAGGTCGGCCAGCCGGACCGTGCGTCCGCCGGGTACCGAGATCTGCGTTTGCGACAGGTCATAGGCGGTGCGCGCATTACCGAGCACGCGGACCGACTGTTCGGAACCGGCGATTTCGGCGCGGCCACCGGTCGCGTTGATGTTGGTTTGGCGAAGCTGATTGTTGACCTGGGCAGCAGTGATGCCCTGAGCTTGAAGTGCCGCGGGTTCAAGGATGACGCGAATCTCGCGGTCGACGCCGCCCTCGCGGCTGACCGCCGCGATGCCCTCGACGCCGAGCAGGCGCCGGTTGACCGTGTTGTCGACGTACCAGCTGAGCTGTTCCAGCGTCATGTCCGTGGTTTCGGCAGCGACGAACAGGATCGGATCGCCCGCGATATCGACGCGGGAAACCTGCGGCTCCAGAATGCCCTCGGGCAGGTCGCCACGGATCTGGGAGATGGCGTCGCGAATGTCGTTGACGGCTTGGTCGGTCGGCGTGCCGATCTCGAACTGGACGAAGGTGTTGCTGTTGCCCTCGCGCACCGTGGAGTTGATCTCGTCCACGCCGTTTACGCTACGGATCGCCGCCTCGACCTTTTGCGTGATCTGGTTTTCCATCTCGGCAGGCGCTGCGCCTGGCTGAGAGATGGTCACGTTGGCAGCTGGAAAGTCGATGTCCGGATTGTTGTTCACGTCCATCCGCATGAACGTGACAATACCGGCCAGCAGCAGGGCTACGAACAGCACGATCGGCGGTACCGGGTTCTGGATGCACCAGGCGGAGATGTTGCGGAAATTCATGGCGTAGCGCCGTCCTTCGATCGTGTGTGCGTCAGCGGGCGGCCTGGCGCCGCGGATTGATCTTCTGGCCGGGATTCAGGAACGGGCCAGCCGAAAGCACGACGGCCTCTTGTCCGCTTAGGCCCTCGACGATGGTCACCCCATTCTCGTCGACCGAGCCGATCTTGATCGAACGGCGCTCCACTTCGTTCTTGCCGTTCACAACGTAGGCGAAGTTGCCGTCCTGGTCCGATAGTACCGCGCTTTGCGGCAGCAGCGGCGCCGTGGTTCCACCTGCGGTGATCTTGGCCTCTGCGAAGCCGCCGGGCCGAATGCTGGGATCGTAAGGCACCGCGACGCGCACCTCGCCAAGGCGAGTCTGCGGATCGATTACGGGCGCGACCTGCCAGACGGAACCGGGAATGGTCTTGTCCGCGCCCAACGGCGTGATGGTCGCCGCCATGCCGGTCCGAACCGCGGCAAGGTCCTGTTGCGACATTTGCGCCCGCATTTCCATCTCGCCCCCACGAGCGATCCGGAACAGTCCCTGGCTGCCGGCACCGATGACCTGGCCGACCTCCAGGTTCCGCTGAAGCACCAGACCGGCCGTAGGCGCCTTAATGTCGAGCAGGCCGACGCCGGCGCGAGCAGCGCCAAGCTGAGCTTGCGCAACTCGGACCTGCGCCTGGGCCTGATCACGCGCGGAGCGCTTGCGATCGAGGTCGGCCTTGGACACAAATCCGCGTCCAACCAGCGAAGCGCTACGCTGATATTCGCTCTGCGCCAGCGCCGCCGACGCGCGCGCCGACTCTACTGCAGCGGCAAGCTGGGCGGTCTGTTGAACCTGGACGGACCGATCAACGGTTGCCAACGTCTGCCCGGCGCGAACCCAGCTGCCGGCGTCGACCAGCACTGCGGTCACCCGACCGCCCTGACCGGCGGCACCCACCGGTTGATCCCGGCGAGCGGCAAGCGCACCGCTCGCGGTGATCACCCGCGCCACCTGGCTGCGACCCGGCACGACGACGCTCACGGTAGGCACCTGACCGCCACGGCCGCCAGCGCCGGCGGGGCCACCTTGACCCGCAGCAGCGCCGGGCGCCGGCTCATCAGAGCGGTTCATCAGGAAGAACGCACCAATCAGCACGGCCACGGCAAGCGCCGCGGCGATGAGCAGATTGCGGTTGCGCCGTGAGCGGTCAACCACCACCAGCGTATCCGAGCGATCCAGACGCGTTTCCCGATTCATGTGCAGCATCTTTCGTCCTGTTCCGGCGCGACTCCTGCCGAAGAGCGCCAGCTGTATTAGTTCAATAGAGCAGTGGAGGCAACAGGCCTCCCGGCCGGCCCAACTGCAATGGTTTTTCGACCAATGACGGCACCGCTGCCGCAAACGTCCGTTCCCCGCTATACGGCAGATGGTGGGCCTGTCCGGCCTTGCAACAGGGAGCTTGCGGAATGATCGAAGATTACGGGGTGATCGGCTGGATCGTAATCGGCCTGCTGGCCGGCGGCATTGCCAAGCTGCTGATGCCAGGCAAGGATCCGGGCGGGTGCATCATCACCATCCTGCTCGGCATCGCAGGTGCTTTGCTAGCGGGCTTCATCGGCAAGTCGGTCGGCTGGTACGACGCAGGCGAAGCGGCCGGTTTCCTTGCCGCGATCGTTGGTGCCTTCATCATCTTGTTCATCTACCGCGCAGTGGTCGGTCGGAGACGGCGCCTGTAGGCTGCTTCACAGCGCCGTTCATTTCCCGGCCAGCGAAAGGCATGCAGCCTGCTCGGCCGACCATGCGCAGGAGCGACCTGATGATTAGAACCACCCTTGCCGCACTGGCGCTTGCCAGCGCGGGGCTGTCCGATGGCGCCTATGCCCAGACAATTATCGCGCAACAACCGCTTGCCGGCACTCGGCTGGATATCAGCGCAACCGGTGAGGTGGCGCGGGTACCGGACATCGCCATCATTTCCGCCGGAGTGGTGACTCGCGCGGGGACGGCGAGCGAGGCCATCAGCCAGAATGCGACGCGGATCGAGCGGGTGCGGGCCGCGCTGGCGAGGGTCGGGATTGCTGCCCGAGACATCCAGACCAGTTCCGTCAGCCTCAGTCCCGACTACATCTACGAGGAGCGGCAAGCGCCGCGGTTAAGCGGATACCAGGCTAGCAATCAGCTCAGTATCCGCTTTCGGGACATCCGCAACTCGGGCCGGATCTTGGATGCACTGGTGGCAGAGGGAGCCAACCAGATCAGCGGCCCAAACCTGATTATCGACAGGCCGGAGGCTGCGCTGGACGAGGCTCGCACCCGCGCGCTTGCCGCCGGCCGCCAGCGGGCCGAGCTCTACGCTCGCTCGCTCGGGCTGCGGGTCGCCCGGCTGGTGGCGGTCAGTGAGATCCCCGGAATGCGCGGCCCGGAGATCATCGTCACCGGCGCGCGGATGCAAGCCGCCGACGCGGCTGCCAAGACGGAGATCGTGCCGGGGGAGCAGCAACTCTCGATCACCCTGCAGATGAGTTTCGAACTGCAATAGAAAAGGGCCGCCCG
This sequence comes from uncultured Sphingomonas sp., assembly GCA_902806295.1. Taxonomy (GTDB): domain Bacteria; phylum Pseudomonadota; class Alphaproteobacteria; order Sphingomonadales; family Sphingomonadaceae; genus Sphingomicrobium. The sequence goes on from CADCWB010000145.1 coordinate 49,786, forward strand.
GTTTCCCGGGCGGCCCCATTTTTGATTTGGTCCGTAGGGAGCTTAGCGCACCCGGCCGCGACGGAACATGTTCACGATCGCGAGCAGGATGATGGCACCCAGCAGCGAAACAAGCAGGTTCGGCAACGAGAAGTCGCCGCTGGTGATGGAGCCGCCGATACCGAACAAACGCGGAAAGATCAGGCCGCCCAGAATGGCGCCGATGATCCCGACGACAACGTTGAGCAGAATCCCCTGCTGCGCGTCGGTGCGCATCACGATGCTGGCAAGCCAGCCCAGAATACCGCCGACGATGATGATCAGAATCCAGGTAAGCATGCGTTCCCTCCTGTTGTGGTCCGCGCGTTGAAAACGCCGACCTTACCGGCACAAGACGCACGCTGGCACATCTTGTTCCGCTACAGGAACATACACGTTCAGGAACGTTTCCGAAACGAATTGCGCGACTGCCCCGTTTCGGGAATTCTGGAGAGCTAGTAGCGTTGCTGCCGGTCGTACACCTGGCGATAATGCTGTATTCGGGTGACCCTCAGGCCAGGCATGCCGCTGCGATCCACGGCGCGCTGCCAGCTGGCGAACTCTTCCAAGGTCAGGCTGTAGCGCTGACAGACCTCGTCCACGGTCAGCAGCCCGCCAGCAACGGCGGCGACCACCTCGGCCTTGCGGCGCACCACCCAGCGGGTCGTGCTTGGGGCCGGCAGCGACTCCAGTGTCAGCGGCTCGCCAAGGGGGCCGATCACCTGGTGCGGACGAAATTTCTGGTTCTCGAGCATCAGTTCCTCGGGACAGGGTGAATGGCTTGGTCGTGAGAGCTGTTTAACTCTGGTGCGTTGAAGGAAAGCTGAAACGTGGAGGTTAACGAGTGCTTCACTCCGCTTCCCCCTCGGCGAGCGCCAGGCAAGGCAGCTGCGCGAACGCACCGCTCAGTTGCCGGGACGCCGCTTGCCATCCATCACCGCCTGCCAGGAAGCGGACGAAGGCCAGCCGCTCGCATGCAAGGCTGCCGGAGACGTTGTTGGGCGTATTCTCGGCTTCCGCCTGCCAGTGTTTGTCAGATCGTGCCAACCGTGTTCCTCTTCTCCTTCGCACCTAGCCCTGGAGGGTGAACTTCGGGTAAAGAGCCTGCTTATGCCCATCGACTTCGAACTCGATCGCCCCGCCGGCGCGGCGCGGATCGTTGTCGCCATGTCCGGCGGCGTCGACAGCTCGGTGGTAGCTGCGCTGGCGGCCCGCACGGGCGCCGAAGTGGTCGGCGTGACGCTGCAGCTGTACGATCATGGTGAGGCGGCCAAGCGCTCCGGCTCCTGCTGTGCCGGGCAGGACATCTACGACGCGCGGTCTGTGTGCGACCGGCTCGGCATCGCCCACTACGTGCTGGATTACGAAAGCCGCTTCCGAAGTGGTGTGATCGACCGGTTCGCCGACGATTATGCGAGCGGACGGACTCCGGTTCCTTGCTCGCTTTGCAACCAGGGGGTCAAATTCACCGATCTGATCGACTTTGCCCGGGAACTTGGGGCCGATTGCCTCGCGACTGGCCACTATGTTCGACGATTGGTGCGTGGCGGGAGGCCCGAGTTGCATCGCGGTGCCGACCCGGCCCGCGACCAGAGCTATTTCCTTTATGGCACCACGGCCGAGCAGCTCGCTTTCCTGCGCTTTCCGCTCGGCGCGCTACCCAAACGCGAGGTGCGGCGGCTGGCCGAGGCAGAGGGATTGGCGGTGGCCGGCAAGCCCGACAGCCAGGACATCTGCTTTGTGCCGGATGGCGACTATGCCGGCTTGGTCAAGCGACTGCGTCCCGAGACCGCCGCGCCAGGCGAGATCGTCGACCTGCAGGGACAAGTTCTTGGAGAGCACCCGGGAGTGGTTCACTTCACCGTCGGCCAGCGGCGGGGGCTCACAATCGGTGGCCAGCAGGAGCCGCTCTACGTGGTGCGGATCGAGCCCAGGGAGCGCCGGCTGGTGGTTGGTCCACGCCGTGCGCTGGCGGTGCGCGAAGCGCGGATCGAACAGCTGAACTGGCTCGGCGAGAACCAGCACGAGGTCACGGTCAAGGTCCGTTCGCTGGCGCCCGCCGTTCCCGCGCGAATCGAGGGCGAGCGAGTGACGTTCTCCGCACCCGAATATGGAGTTGCGCCGGGCCAGGCGGCTGTACTCTATGACGGCGAGCGCTTGATCGGCGGCGGGTGGATTGCCGGCACGATAGCGGCCGATCTGTCCCTCGCCGCGGCCGCCTGATGGCTGCGCCGGTCAGTGCCGGCATCTTGTTGTTCCGCCAAAGGGACGGGATCGAGGTGTTGCTGGTGAAGCCGGGCGGGCCATTCTGGCGCGGCAAGGATGCCGGCGCGTGGATGATCCCCAAGGGCATGGTCGAAGCTGGTGAAACCTTGGTGGAGGCCGCGCTGCGCGAGTTCGCCGAGGAGACCGGCACTCGCCTTGACACTGTGCCGTGGCCCTTGTGCCGGGTGCGCCAGGCGGGGGGCAAGATCGTGGAAGCGTTCGCCGCGGAAGGCGACCTTGATCCGCGAACCCTCCACAGCATCGAGTTCGAGATGGAATGGCCACCCAAAAGCGGCGAACGGCAGAGCTTTCCGGAGGTGGCCGTCGCTCGCTGGATGCCGCTTGGCGAGGCGCGCAAGCTGATGCTGACCAGCCAACTGCCGATGCTCGATGCGCTCGAGAAACGGTTGTCAGCTCAGAGCTGAAAGCTACCCTCGATCACGGTGCGGCAATCGCCCGCGAGCAGCACCCGGTCATCCTTGAGCTCGCACTCCAGCAGACCACCGCGCGTGCCGACCTGCGCCGCACTGAAGCGGGTGCGACCCAAGCGCTCGGCCCAGAGCGGCACAAGAGCGGCGTGGGCCGAGCCGGTAACCGGGTCTTCGTCAATGCCATGATAGGCGGCGAACACGCGGCTGGCGACGTCGCTTTCCCGGCCGGGTGCGGTGACCATCACCAGCGCGTCGATCCGGCGGAGGGCTGCGAAGTCCGGCCGCACGTCGCGGACGGCATCTTCATCCGGCAGCGAGACGATCACCGCGCCATTGCCGCCCTGGCCACGGTGAACCGGGCCGTCCACGGCCAGGGCGGCGAGTGCGTCGGGTGCCTCTCCAGTTGTCACAACCAAGGCCGGGAGGCTTAGCTGCCGCTGCTCGCCATGCCGCCGAACGGTGAGCACGCCCGACCGCGTGCGAAAGCGAACCTCCTCGCCGGTGAGCAGAATATGCCCGGCGGCGAGCGTCGCATGACCGCACATGTCGACCTCAACAGTCGGCGTGAACCAGCGCAG